>CAVKYA010000006.1:0-27624 GCA_963660255.1 Bacteroidaceae bacterium
GTCGTCTCGATGAACGAGGCCGGAGTCCAGTCACCCTTGCAGCCGCATATTCCCAAAGCGAAATTGCCGAGGATCGTCGTGCCTTCCGTCGTGTGAAAGACCTCCGGATGGAACTGCACGGCGTAGGTCGGCTCACCCTTGATGTGGAATGCGGCGTTGGCGATGCTCTCAGTGGAGGCGATCACCTCCGCGCCCTCAGGCAGACGGGCTATCGTGTCACCGTGCGACATCCAGACCTGCGAATGAGCCGAAACTCCCTTGAGCAGAGGAGATTCCGGATCAACGACATCCATCATCGCGCGGCCATATTCACGAGCCAAGGAACCAAGCACCTCGCCGCCGAACTTGTGGGCGAGATACTGCGCGCCATAGCATATTCCCAGAAGAGGGAACTTGCCTTTGATGCCGCTGAGGTCGATCTGCGGGGCGTTCTTGTCACGCACCGAGCAAGGGCTTCCGGAGAGGATGACTCCCTTGACGGTCTCGTCCAGCGCCGGCACTTTGTTGAACGGGTAGATTTCGCAATAAACATTCAGTTCGCGGAGTCTGCGCCCGATGAGCTGCGTGACCTGCGAACCGAAATCCAGAATGATGATTTTTTCTGTCATAGACGGACGGGGAATATTTAGATTCCAAAATTAATCCAATTTTTCCAATGCGGCAAGAAATTGTTCTATGGATTATATTCGCAAAACACCAAAGATTCGGATTTCCTCAAAATCTTTTTAGTGATTTTTCCGGAAATCCTCAAAGTTTCAAGCCATTTTGGGAACGGAATAAGACATCCGCAAATTTGCGTTTTCGCTCAATAACGCCTTATAATTTTCTACGAAGATCTAAAATATCCGTTTCGCCGAAAAATATCCGTATGTTTTTGTGGGATAATTTTCATTTTCTTAACATTTGCCATATAATTTTGATTGGCATTTTTGTGGTGTTTTAATTGGTATTTTTGTCAAAAGTCGGATCACATTCTACTTTCATTTATCTTTCAAGCCTTTCTCCAATTCCTCGATAGTCGGCATAGAAGACTTGAAGTCTTTGGGAAAAAGTTTAGACAATTGGTACTCCGATATGCCCATCGGCTCCTTGTACGAGTCCAAGGCATATTTCGCTACCACATTATCCTTGTCCTTGCAGATAAGCAAGCCTATAGTTGGATTGTCAATGTCAGTCTTAAACTGGTGATTGATGGCAGAAACATAGAAGCTTAGTTGGCCCAAGAATGAAGGGCGGAATGATTGGACTTTTAGTTCAATGACCACATACGAATGAAGATGGGCATTGTAAAACAGCAAGTCGGGGAAGAACTCCTGCTGACCGACTTCCAAACGGAATTGTCTGCCCATATAGGAGAATCCCTTTCCAAGTTCCAATAAGAAACGGGTCACGTTGTTCACCAGCTCATCCTCAATCTCACGCTCATCATATTGCTCTCTTAAATTCAAGAAGTCCAAGTGATAAGGGTCTTTGGTTATCTGTTGCGCCAAGTCACTCTGTACGGCAGGAAGCGTAGATTGGAAGTTGGTGATAGCCTTGCCGTCACGCTCATACAAGTCAGTGTCAAGCCAGTTAAGCAGAGCATCACGCCCCCAGTTGTTCTCCCAAGTCTTTCTGACAAAGAACAAGGCCTTATCTATGTTGTCCTTGCACTTTTCCAAGATACGGCAATGATGTCCCCACGGTATAAGGAACAATAACTTGAAATCGTCAACAGGCTGTTGACGATTTTGTCTTCGTTCTTCAACTTGCTGAATATCTGCCCCATATACTCCCACGAAATCGTCTGCAGATTGCGGAAGAGTTGTCTGCAAAGGAGCATAGAGCTTGTAAAAGTAGTTTATGTACTTCAAGTTGGTTGGTGAGAATCCCTTTACCCCAGGCATTTCGTGCTTCAAATCCAAACTGAGATTTTTGTAGAACCCAGAGCCGTATGTATTGGTATATTGCTTGGTTTCGATGTCTCGTCCCAACTTCCAATAGAAGTCCAACAAATACCCATTGGTGGCGCACGATGCTTTAAGGCGATGGCTGTAGAAGCGTTCTTTGAGTTCCACAAGCCAGTCCTTATAGTCGCTGTCATCATGAAGGATTACAGATAAGCCAATATTCTTTGCCATTATTCAAAAAACCATTTAACTCAGCAAATTTAATGTTATATTCTGGTAATCAATCAAGAGAAAATGATTTTTTGATATAGGTTGCACCTATTTAGACAAATTAAACTAACCCTATTAAAAATTATCATTCAAAGGTCAACTCTAAACTTTCAGGAAGCAGTTTTTCTTATAGAGGAAGTAGAGCAGGAGCCAGCAGAGGGCGAAGTAGCCGAGACTGAAGACGAGCTTGGACCAGGATTCGGGTAAAAGACCCATTACACCGCCGAAGAAGAAATCCGTCATCGAGTCAAAACGCAATATTCTCTGACCGAGGTAAATGGTGATCGAGTTCATACCGACAACCTGAAAGAACAGAACGCCTTTGCGCCAGCCTTTGACGTCAATGAGATAGTAGAATATGGCGAACAGGCCGACCGACCAGGCCGCGGCGGCAAGCACGAAAGTGCTGGTCCACAGGCTTTTGATAATAGGAAACCAGATGGACCAGACGGCGGCGACAACAGCAAGTACAGCGGCGGCGGCAAGCATCTTCACAGTTTTGCGGCTGCCGGAGTCGCCCGATTCCTTGACATAGCGACCGGTGAACATTCCAAGCATCGCTGTCACCACCGCCGGAATCGTGCTCAACAAGCCTTCCGGATCGCCAAGGCCTTTCTTATAAATGTGGTTCGGCATCAGAATCCTGTCGATGTAATATGCAATGTTGCCTTCCTTGGAGAAGGATTCGGCCCCGACCGGAGCGTCAGGAGCGACAACGAACCTCAACAGGAGGAAATAGCCGACCAGAATGCCGATGGCGACTCCCCACTGGGTCTTCTTTCCCGTGTACATATACAGAATGGCCGCGATCGCCCAGGCGAGTCCGATCCTGCCGAGGACGCTCGGGAACCTCTGCGTGGCGAAGTGGAACTGGAATATTCCTTGATAGACAAGGCCAAGGAATATCAATACGCAGGCGCGGCGCAACACATCAAGGCAGAGCCGGGAGCGGCTCATCCCCTTCGCGAGCTTCTTGGATGATGAATATGGGAATGTCATTCCCGAGATGAACAGGAACAGGGCGAAGATGGTGTCGTGATGGCGGAAGCCTTCCCAGTCCACGTGAGACATCTGGGAGGCCAGCCAGCAGTTCTCGCCGCCCGGAAAGAGGCCGCAGAAGTTGGCGATGATGGCGCTCAGGCCCATAATGAACATCATATCAAAGCCTCTCAGAGCGTCAAGGGAGAGGAGGCGGCCGGTGGTAGATTCTTTGTTTGACATATTTTTAAAATTATTTTCTGAATATAAGAAGTCGCTTCGACAAGCTCAGCGACCGCAATGGTTTGTCGCTTTGGTGCTTCGATGCTTCGATGCTTCGACAAGCTCAGCAACCGAAGCAACCAACAATGTCCGGTCACTGAGCCTGTCGAAGTGACCATATTCATTCCACAACAATCTCATCAACGAATATAAAGGCGTGGTGGCCACGGCCTGGATGCCAATCAGGAATCGGGTACAGGCCAGTGGCCTTGACACGGATGTAGCGGGCATTGGACTCTTGGAATGAAATCGGTATCTCGCGGAGACCATCCGGATCGGAAGGCTTGTCTGTGGCTACGTCCAAATGAGCCACGGTGTCAAAAGTCTCTCCGTCATCGGAGATGCTGACTTCGATTGATGATGGGGCAAATATGTAGTTCAACTTGTCAACCAGAATGCAGAGGGTGATTGATGAATATGTCGGGATGTCAACCGTCTGTTGCGGCGCTTCGACAGGCTCAGCGACCCGATCAGCAGGCCCAGCGGCCCGATCGACAGGTTCAGCGACCCGATTGGCAGACTCGGCGGCCTGATTGGCAGACTCAGAGATCCGCTGATCCGACGAGTGTACCCAAGCGCCTAAATCAATCGTGACGTCCATCGGTTCGTCATTCCAGGCGACAAAACTGTCGGTGTTGAAGTTGGTGCCGCCACGGAGGCCATCCACAAGCGAAGCGTCCGGCTGCCACTTGTAGCCCCAGGCCTTTTCCGTGCTGATTATCACCGATTTGTGATAAGCCTTGTTGGCGAGAACGTTTCCGGAATATGTCTCCGAGCGCTTGCCGTCACGATAGACGGCGGCCTTGACAGTGGCAGGCCTTTCGGGAACCACAAAAGGTCCGGAATAAAGCCGAGAGTCCGCCGTCGGCTCCAAGCCATCGACCGTGTAACGGATCTCCCCGTCACCCGCCGTATGAAAAGTAAACTCGACTCCTTCATCCAAAGATCTCAACTGATGAACCACACCGAAAACGTGCTTGGCATAGTTGCAGCCAAGTTTCTCGTACACAGATGTCATCCGGGAAATGTCATTCATAAACCTGTCGAACGACTTCCTACCCGATTCACACCACTGGACTTCGCTCAAAGCGGCCAGACGAGGAAGCAGCATATATTCCAGATGCGAGTCCGTGGAGATGAATTCCGTCCAGAGATTCGCCTGAACTCCCAGAATATGCGACTTCTGCTCACCCGTCATCTCAAGTGTAAACGGCTCATATTCATAGACCTTCCAGATTGGAACGTAGCCGCCGATGCCGTCAGGCTCGGACTCCTTGTTCTCGCTCTGGCAATAGTCCAGATACATATTCAGATTCGGAGTCATTATGACATCGTGTCCGAGTCCCGAAGCCTTGATCCCTCCCTCGCTACCGCGCCACGACATCACGACGGCATCCAACGGAGCGTTGCCCTCAAGGATTTCATCCCAGCCGACGAGCCTCCTTCCGTTTGCCTTAAGGAACTTTCCGACCCGCTCCGTGACATAGCCCTGAAGCAATTGCGCGGCAGTGTGGCCGTCGCCATCCTTGAGTCCAAGTTCCTCTATCTTAGCCTGACACTTCGGACAGGCCGCCCAACGATTCTTAGGACACTCGTCACCGCCTATGTGAATATATTCATAAGGGAATATGTCCATCACTTCCGTCAGTACATCCTCTATGAATTTGTAGGTCTTCTCATTGCCGGCACAGAGGACATCCTGCGAGATGCCACCGTAGGCAGAGACCTCGTAAGGACCTCCCGTACAGCCCAACTCAGGGTATGAGGCCAAAGCGGCAAGCATATGCCCGGGAAGATCTATCTCCGGCATAATGTCGATGCCGAGAGAGGCGGCATATTCAACGACGGAGCGGAGTTCCTCCTTGGTGTAGAACCCTCCGTAAGGTTCATCGTCAGGGCCGATGTCCGTTCCTCCCCTGCCAAGCCGGTTGCCAGTTCTCCAGGCACCGACCTCTGTCAGACGAGGCCAAGAGTCGATCTCTATCCTCCAGCCCTGATCATCAGTCAGATGCCAATGAAGCACGTTCAGCTTATGCAAAGCCATAAGATCCAAAACCTTACGGACTTCCTCAATCGAAAAAAAGTGTCTGCTGCAATCCAGAAGCAAACCACGATGGCTGAAACGAGGCCAGTCACGGATCTCCACATCAGGATATTTCCCGTCCGCATTCCTAAGCTGCCTGAGCGTCTGTCCGGCATAAAGGAACCCTCGTTCTGAGGCCGCCGTCACAGTCACTTTCCCATCTTTTATGAATATTCTGTAGTCCTCCACGCCCAACGTCTTGTCTGTCACATCCTTGCGGGCACAGGCATTAGCGTCGGTAAAGCCCCCGAGGAGGCGGACTTCCTGAGGTTCTGGGATCACGGAGACTATGTCTGAATATTCATTATTCCGCGCGCAGGATGAGATCAGCATCAAGGCGAAGACGGCGAGAAAGGACTTGAGAAGAGGCTTCATATTCATTAAATCAGATTATTCCGAGCATCCTGACTTTGGCGATGTAGCTGGCACCGATGGCGCCGGCCTTTTCGCCCAGACGGGTGACGATGATTGAGGTGTCGCTGCTGACTATCGCGAGGGCGAGCTTGTTCACGCTGCCTTTGATCGGAGTCATTAGATATTTATGCGCGCGCGCGAGGGAACCGGCTATGACGATCACTCCCGGGTTGAACAGATTGATCATTCCGGCTATAGCCTGGCCAAGGGCCTTGCCGACTTTCTCTATAGCCTCAATGACAACCGTGTCCTCGGCATCGGCCGCGTCAAGTATGTCATTCAGAGTGATTTCCTCTCCGGACTTGAATTTCTTGCCCAGAAGCGACGGCTGTCCAGCTGCCATCTCCTCAAGCACAATCCTGTGAAGGGCCGAGCCGGAAGCCTCGGTCTCAAGGCAACCGATCTTGCCACACCGGCATATTCGTTTGTTGTCGAAGATCGGGAAATGCCCTATCTCGCCGGAGAATCCTGAGCGGCCGTAGCCCAGTTTGCCATCGATGATCATTCCCAGGCCAAGTCCCCAGCTCACGTTGAAGACAAGGAACGTCTTCTCCGGGCTCTCGCTGGACATATATTCAGCGTAGGCTATGGCTCTGGAATCATTCTCCACATAGACAGGCAGACCAAGTTCCTTCTCAAGGATGCTCGCGATCGGCTTGTCCTCGCTGATGAAATAGGAGAAGCAATAGCCGGAGTTGCAGTTGACGCGGCCAGAGAATATGAACCCGTAGCTGCGGATCTTTGAAAGGTCAACCTTGGAAGACTTCAGACACTCCCTAACGACATCACACATCCGGCGGCAGGATTCCTCGGTGTTGGTCAGGGTGAACCTGATGTTCTCCTTATAAAAGCTGAGTTCCCCCATAAAATTCGTGACAGCGACTGAAAGGTAATCCTGCTTCACATCCACTCCGACAAAGTTGCCGGCTTCCGGATTAAGGCCGTAAATCACCGGTTTGCGGCCGCTGGAAGACTCCATCTTGCCGATCTCCTTAACAAAACCGTCATCAATCAGATCAGTCACGATCCTGGAGGCCGTCGGGACGGAAGTGTCATATTCACGGCTCAGGTCCGCAAGGGTGAACTGCTTGTCATAGACGCAATTCTCCAGAATCAGATGCTTCAGGAAGGAGTTTCTGCCGTTGATATGGTTCAGAAAGGATTCTTTGTCGTTGATGTTTGCCATAATATTCTGTTCTCGAACCTTGGATTTGCAGTGTGGTTCCCTGAGCCAAGGTTGATGGTAACAAAGATAAGCATTTTATCGCCATTTTGAAAGAATATACCTACAGAGAGCCCGAATTAAACTCAATATATCGTTTGCGTCAAGGCATCAACGCGAATACGTTAAAAATAATAGTTAAATTATTTTCAAAATGAAAATATATTACTACATTTGCACGTAATACTATTGACAGTTAGCCACTATTGTATTCAATACGCTATAACGATTATTGTTTATCATCAAATATTTAATGAAATACTATGACTGATCAATTATCAATGGGAAGGCGAAGGATAGCTTTCATCCTGCTGGCCGCATTGTTGTCGGTTCCGTCTTTCGGAGCGGACGCAAGTGAAGCCGACGCGAAGGAGAGCCCGGCCAACGTCACCGCCCAGGACAAGGTCACGGTCAAAGGTAAGGTCATCGACGGCACGGGACAGCCAGTGCCGGGAGCGGCGGTTCTCATCGCCGGGACCCAGACCGGAACTATGACCGACATCAATGGTTATTACTCAATCGAGGTCTCCGGACCGGGAACCAAACTGGAGGTCAGCAGTATGGGTTACAAAACCCAGATTGTGACCGTGCCGAAATCCCTGGAACTTAACATCTTCCTTCAGGACGACGCGACCGAGCTGGATCAGGCGGTTGTCGTCGGTATGGGTCACCAGAGAAAGGCATCCGTGATCGGAGCCATCTCATCTGTGGCGAACACCGAGTTGGAAATTCCTCACAGAAATCTTACGAACGCCCTTGCCGGAAAGGTGGCTGGAGCTGTTGTCGTCCAGAGGACCGGTGAGCCTGGTATGGACAACGCCGATTTCTGGATCCGAGGAATATCCTCGCTGAACTCAAGCGCACCGCTTATACTTGTCGATGGTGTCGAGAGAGATATGGCAAACCTTGCCATCGAGGAGATCGAGACCATTTCAATCCTCAAAGATGCCTCGGCGACAGCGGTCTATGGAGTACGCGCGGCGAACGGTGTCGTTCTTGTCACGACAAGAAAGGGTATAGCGCAGAAGCCGCAGATCGATGTGAAGATCGAGGGAGGTATCTCCGAGCTTACGAATATGCCGAAGCTTCTGGACGGTGCTAACTATATGCGCCTGTACAACGAAGCCAGCGGCAGGCAGGTCTTCACGGACGAGCAGATCGCAAAGACCGAAGCAAGGACAGATCCATTTATGTACCCGAACGTCAACTGGTTCGACGAGTTGTTCACCAGATGGTCCAACAATGAACAGGCCTCTCTAAGCATCCGTGGTGGCGGCGAGCGCGCAAGATACTATGTGACAGCGGCATACATCCGTGACAACGGTAACCTTTACACCAGTCCGGACACAGACTACAGCACAAACATCCACGTGAAGAGGTATAACTTCCGTTCCAACATCGATTTGAATGTGACCAAGTCCACGGTGCTTTCACTTGAGATCGGAGCGAATATGACGGACTCACACCAGCCGAGGCCTATCACGAGCAGCAATGCTTATCAAGCTCAGGCCTCACAGTTGTTCACGATGGCCTACAACCTTGACCCTATCTCCACTCCGGTGCGTGTGCCTATCGGCTACGACGAGGACGGAAACATCAAATGGGCGTGGGGCGGTTCGACCGGAAACAACTACAACAACCCGGCCGAGCGTCTTTTCGGTTCAGGCTACAACAAGACCTACCAGACCCAGATTATGTCGCAGATCATTCTCAAACAGGATCTGGGGATGTTGACAAAAGGATTGAGCGCGAACCTATCCTTCTCTTACGATTTCAACATCCAATCAATCCAGGCCCGTGGAAAATATTCATCTCGTTACGCCATCATCGGTGTTGATGACGAGACCGGACTCTACAAGGTTACCCAAACCTATGTCGGCGATGAGTTTCTGAACTACAGTGCCTCTACTACCGGTAATCGTGCGGATGAACTGAAAGGGCAAATCAACTATGACAGAAATTTTGCGGGCAAGCATCGCGTCGGAGCGATGGGAATGTACTACCAACGCAACTTTGTGAACCTTTCCGCCAACAGTTCCATCCAATCTCTTCCTTTCCGTAAGCAGGGACTCGCCTTCAGGGCCACATATTCCTACGATGACCGTTATTTCGCGGAGTTCAACGCCGGTTACAACGGTTCCGAGAACTTCGCCAAAGGACAGAGGTTCGGATTCTTCCCGGCCGGCGCCGTCGGTTATCTCATTTCCAACGAGCCATACTGGGCCAAAATCAAGCCTTATGTGAACCACCTCAAGCTCAGGGCCTCCATCGGTCTTGTCGGTTCCGACGTGCTTGCCTCAGGACGTTTCGCATACCTCTCGACTTGGGGTACGGGACTGGGCGGCCACAGGTTCGGAACAACAGGCAACTGGAGCAACGGTGTAGGCGAGGATCAGGAAGGTATCGAGAATCTGACTTGGGAGAAAGGTCTGAAAAGGGATATCGGTCTTGAGATCAAGCTTTTTAATTCCTTGCTTTCTTTCGACGTTGACTACTTCTACGAGCACCGTTGGGACATTCTCATCCAGAGAAACACAATCCCTGGTGTCTCCGGTCTGAACACGATGCCGCTTGCGAATATGGGTGTCCTTGACAACCAAGGAGTTGAATTCACCGGAGAGCTGAACCACCACATCGGTCAAGTCGGTTACCGTCTCTATGGAAACTTTGCATTCGCGCGCAACAAAGTCTTTGAGTGCGATGAATCCCTGACTGATCATTGGCGTTTGAGAAAAGGGCATCCTCTCAATCAAAAGTATGGTTACATCGCCCTTGGCTATTTCGCCGATCAGGATGAGATTGACCTGAGCCCGTCTCAGTTCAACCTTCCGGACCTTGCTCCAGGAGATGTAAAATATCTTGACTACAACAAAGACGGAGTCGTTGATGACCACGATGAGGTAGCCATCGGATATTCCAATGTTCCTGAAATCAACTATGGATTTGGCGCGCAGATGACCTGGAAGGGCCTTGACCTCGGTGTCTTCTTCAGAGGACAGGCTCACGTTTCCTACTACTTGGGAGGAGCGTTCTTCCCGTTCTACAGAGGAGTCAAGCAGGGCAACCTCTTCGAGAAGGCTCTTGACCGCTGGACACCAGAGAATCCAAATCCAGACGCATTCTATCCAAGGTTGACGGAATATGCCAACACGAACAACCAGAAGACATCCACAAAGACAATCTACGACGGAAGCCTTATCCGTCTGTCCGATGTCGAGGCCGGCTACACCTTCAAGGGTGACTGGCTGAAGAAATGGGGATGCCAGGCCTTCAGAATCTACTTTGTGGGCAGCAATCTATGGATGCATTCAGCGTGGGATATGTGGGATCCTGAGACCGGCTCAAGCGACGGTAGCAGTTACCCTCTTACACGCAAGTTAAACTTTGGCGTAAGGTTCACATTCTAAACGATGAAAGCAATGAAAAAATCTCTTATACTGATCACATCGGCCATTCTTCTGGCGGGGTGCAACTTCCTCGACAAGATGCCTGATGATATGAAAACCGAGGATATGGTCTGGACCAACCGCAACGAGGTCCTCTCCTACCTTACGAACATCTATGCCGTGCTTCCGGAGAAGAACTGCGTGGAATCGGACTGGAATGGTCTGTGGCTCGGCCTCTCTGACGAATGCGACATTCCTTGGAGCCCATTCATCCAGCTGACAGCGGGTAGCTGGGACACAACCACTCCAGCCAACAACGTATGGGCGACATATTACAAGGCAATCAGAGCAAGCTTCAAGTTCGAGAACAACATCGACCGCTGCACTGAACTGGCCAGCGACCTCAAGACAAGATACATAGGCGAAGCCATATTTCTAAGAGGTTACTACTACTTCCTGCTTCTCCGTCAATACGGTCCTTTCGTGCTGCTGAAAGACGAGATGCCGCAGACAGCTGATTTCGGGAATATGCAAAGGACTCCATTCGACGAGTGTGTCGATTATATTGTCGAGTGTATGGATAAAGCCTACGAACTTCTTCCATACTCCTACCTTTCCAACAACGTAAACCTTGGACGTGCCACAAAAGTCGCCTGCAATGCTGTCAAAGCTCAGGTTCTTCTTCTTGCAGCCTCGCCTCAGTGGAACGGGAACTCCGACTACTACTCACTACTCCGTGACAAGGACGGGAATCCTCTCGTGGCTGGATCTTACGATGAGAACAAATGGAAGAAAGCGGCGGAAGCGGCAAAATCCGTCATCGACCTTGCCGAGAACCATCAAGCCGAAACCGGTCTCGGTCTCTACTACGGAGAAAAGAACGATGTGAACTCAGCCGATTATAATCCTTACAAGGCTTATTACAACATCGGGATGACAGGTTGGAACGACGAGATCATCTTCGGGACCGTTCAAAAGACACGAAGCGCCTGGAACGACTATCCACCACAATTCGGTTATCTGATTCACACGCTTCCATCCAACGCCAAGGATAAATACAACGGTGGTACCGCACCTACCCTCCGACTTGTCGATGCGTTCTATATGAACAACGGACGTGGCATTGAAGATCCGCTGTCTGGTTATGAGGAAAGTGGTTTCGCGACTTCAAACGGTCAGCATTACAATCCGATTGTCGATGGCCAGCCTAAATTCGACGAAGCGACGGAGGATGGTAGGAAAGGCCTTATTGACGACCTGAAGAAACTCGACAGCTGGGGACACTCGAAGGGAGACTGGAATATGTTCGTCAACCGTGAGCCTCGTTTCTACGCTTCCATCAACTACAACCATAGAGTCCAGATATTCTTCCCTTCGGACAAAGAGTATATGAATTCATTCAATAACCGTGAGGATCAGCAGGACGGTTGGGGACGGGTTGAGCTCTACTACGGAGGAATGTCAAACAACGACAACCTCACCTATTACCCACACAGCGGATTCCTCACCCACAAGAGGGTTATACCTGGAGACTTCTCAAACAGACAATTCTCAGGTAATTACATTTGCGTGTACATCCGCTATGGTGAGATCCTTCTCGACTACATCGAGGCGTTGAATGAATATGACCCGTCCAACTCTGACATCAAGAAGTACTGGGATCTGATCCGTCAGAGAGCCGGTCTGCCAAGCATCTTCGACACCTACCCGGGGATCGCAGGGGACAAGGACGCGCAGCGCAAATATATTCTCAGGGAGCGTCAGATCGAGTTGAACTTCGAAGGTGACCGATTCTTCACCTGCCACCGCCGTCTGCTCTGTCTGGATCCTTCAGCCAACACAGTCACATCCAACGAGGTGGGCAAATTCGGAGACTACGGCCCGGTATGGGGACTTTCAACCAGAGTCGGAGATCCTAAGACAAACAGTTTCAAGAGCACAGAGTTCTATAAAAGGACTATCTTCGAGACACGTGAGTTCAAGAAACAGTTCTACCTCTTCCCTATTCCTTACAAGGAAATCAACAACAGTCCTGGACTGACTCAGAATCCTTGGTGGTAGAATCTTAAACACAATCAGAGATGAAACGTTTATTCAAGACAATAATTATAACGGCGGCTGTCAGCCTCGGTCTCGTGTCGTGCGACATTGAGAAGGTTTTTGACACAGAGATCCCGACATATACCCTGACGCAGCTTGTCAAGTCCGCCTCCGCCACGGCCGGAGAAGAGACCGTGGAAGGAGTGGTTGACAACGACAACCACACGGTTACCTTTGTCTTCAAGGAGGCCAAAGACTTCTCCTCCGTGTCAGTCAAACTTGTCTATCCTTCAAGAGTCGTTCTCAAGGAAGGCGCTCTTGAGGAGCTGACGACAGACCTTGCGGGCGGCAAAGCCTACACTTTCGTAGTGAACAACCTTGAGGAGGATGTGACCTACTCGATGACAGCGTTCAGAGCCGCCACTCTCAAGGTTGACAGGACTCAATGTTCAGTCATCACCGGACTTGAAGGAGATGCTAACCCTGAGAAGATGAGCACGACCACAGATCCCGAGGGTAAATACGGGTCTCTGCCAAAACACCTTTTCGACGGCATTTATATGACAGCCAAGCCAACTACTGACGAGGATAATCATCAGTGGAGTTCGATCGGATACAGATTCTTCGGATGGCAGATGGACACGAAGGACCTTACAGGGCCTAACGGTGAGAAATACGGCAACGCCTACACAGTTGATCTCGGATCCAAAATGAGGGTCGCCAAGATGGTGTTCTGGCCATATTGGCCTTACACCAGAATCGAGGGCGCCCAGTTTGAGATCTACGCCTGGACTCTTGACGGAGAGCCTTCAGGAGACTGGACTAACTGGCAACTCATCGCTTCGGCAGACTTCTCCGACAGGTTTGAATTGGCGGCAAGCCTTCCAGGAGACAGCACACACCCGATATTCTCAGAGGGAATGACAGTAGAATTCAACTATGCCGATGTTCCCGAGGCAAGATACTACCGTGTGAAATCCATCAACAACTTTATGCAGATCTTCAAGGACAAGGTAGACAAGTACTGGGAAAGCGCGACCAATGTCAACGCCTATTCCGTCTGCGAATTGGAGGTTTGGCGATACAACATCGATGAGTAATCACGAATAATCATTGAATATGATGAAAAGACTGAATATAATACTATTGGCTCTCTCAACTCTTGTTGCGGCCGTGGGCTGTAACAAGACGGAGGACGCATACATCACGCCTTCGAAAAAGGCCATCGAACTCACTTCCGATGCCAATGACATCACATTCACGGTGTCATCCAACGTCGAATGGAAGATGACGATCTCAGACAAATGGTTCAAGATCACGCCTAAGGTCGGTGAAGGCAAGACCGAAATCAGACTTGTCGCCGAGCGCAACACGACAGGACTTGACAGGACCTCAGTGCTGGAATTCACGGCAGGGGCCGTTGTGGAAAGGGTCGAGGTCACACAACCTGCGTTCATCGTGAATATGGGTGTGGAATGTCCGGAAAGCGTGGTTGTAAAAAAGGGTGACGCGTTTACCCTGAACCTGACAGAGCCAGCGGACGACTGGGAATACACACTCTCCAACGGGGCCTGGCTCAACGAGTTCAAGAAGACAAAATCCAGCTTGACATTCCAATTGAACCCTAAAGTCGCCTTCGACGAGAATGTCCCGGCTGTGATCGAGTTCACTTCTCCTTCAGATCCTACATTCTACGCAAAGGCTTCCATAAAGCCCGTCAACTACTTCAAGTTCAGCGCCGAGGTCCCCGAGAGCATCGACCTCGGAGTACGAGGCAACCAGCTGAAGATCAACGTTGACGCTAACTTCAATTGGACCTATTCAATAATGAACGGAGGATGGCTGAAGGAATATGACAAGACAAGCAAGACTCTTGTGTTCGATGGGGACATCGCCTACCTGAACAATCCGGGAGTAAAAGCCGAAATCATATTCTCCAGCCTTGATTATGCCAACTTCAAATATGTCGCGCAGATCGAGCCTATCGCCCCTGTCACAAACAAACTTGTTGACAAATCAGAGCTGAAGCCAATTGTTCTTGCCGGAGACTCAAAATGGGTTGCAGGCACGGAACAGTACCTTTTTGACGGAGCGTGGAACATCTACAAGGGGAAGTACGACACCTACAAGGACGGAGATCCTGACAAGCCTACCGGAATCTCCTACAAAGGGTTCACCTTCCAGGAGACTGGCTACAATATTCAGGATCATCCGCTGACATTCACGATCGACGCCGGACGAAGGATCAATCTCGCCAAGTTTGTCACCTACGACTACTACCAGTTCGAGCGGAACTCTCCGCTTACCTTTGATGTCTATGCCTACAAAAAGAATGAGACTCCTACAGGAGCCGAACCTCTTGGCACAGAAGACGGATGGGTAAAGATAGGCAGCGTCAACAATGTCGGCAAGATCATCGAATACAACAAGAAATACAAAGAGGGTGACTACTTCAACGAATTAGCTCAAGGAGACGTCATCAGTGTTGATGAGGACAACACTTTCCCTGCCCGCTACTACCGCTTTGCGATGACCGGAAACGGCTACTGGTGGTACGGTGTCAAAGCCGACGAGACAAAGATCAACATCAATGCGGATAACTGTTGGCAAAGGCTCGGATGGTGCATAATCTCAGAAATCTCTCTTTACGAATATATTGATTACTAATCTTAAGAAAACAATTAAAATATTTAATAACATTATGAAAAAGATTTTGACTTTCGCGGCTGCCGCAATGCTTGGCCTGATGGCTACGGGATGCTACGATGACTCAGAACTCAAGACAAGGGTGGATGTCCTTGAGACAAAGGTCAGCGACCTTGAGGCTCTGTGCAAGACTATCAACACAGATGTCAGCGAACTTTGGTCACTTATGGATAAGTACAAGAACGCTGTGACCATCATCTCAGTCAATGAGAATAATGAAAAGACAGGTTACGAGATTGTCTTCTCCAATGGGGAGATAGTCACAATCACCAACGGAGAGAAGGGAGAAAAAGGAGACAAAGGTGAGACCGGAAAGAAAGGTGACACTGGAGAGGTAGGACCACAGGGGCCGACAGGTGACAATGGAGCCGATGCTCAAGCACCTGTGATCGGTGTCAAGAACGAGGATGGAATCCTCTACTGGACAATCAACGGAGAATACCTTCGTGACGAGAATGGCAACAGGGTTTCTGTAGCGGCGCCTGTCACCCCTCAGTTCAAGTACGTAGCGGAAGAAGACACTTGGTACATTACCACGGACGGAGAGAACTGGAACGCCCTCAGCGGAAAAATGGATCACTGCTACCTTTTCAAAGAGGTTAAAGAATATGACGACAAGGTTGTCTTCACCCTTCAGGACGGCAGTACAATCGAGATCCCTAAGGAAAAGCCGTTCGCATTCACACTTTCTGAAAACAAAGCCGTTGTAAAGACCGGCGATACTGTCGAGATCCCTTACACACTGACCGGAGCTGATGAGGCCACAATCGTTGACTGCATCGCTACCGGTAACATCACGGCTGTCGTCAACACAGAGAAATCAGTGATTGCCATCACCGCTCCGTCCAACGTAGAGACAGGTAAGGTTGTCGTTTTTGCCACCCGTGGCGATAAATCCATCGTCCGTGTGATCAACTTCATCGGAGGTGAGTTCACAGTTTCATCGGATGCCATCACAGCGAAGGCCGCTGGTGAGACCATTACGTTCAAGGTTACAACAGAGCTTGAAAAGGACGGCTACAATGTTGTTCTGCCTGCTGACTGCGACTGGATCAGCAACCTCGCGACCAGAGCGACACGCGTGGACGAATACTCTGTGGATGTTGCCGCAAACGCAGGCACAAGCAACCGTTCCGCACAGATTTCCCTCAAGACAAAGGCCGGTGTGGAAATCACTAAGATCACCGTTTCTCAGGAAGCCGGTGTCAAACTCGTGGACAAAGCCAACTGCAAAGTGATCTCTTTGGCCAATAATGACCAGCAGACAATCGC
The DNA here is from genome assembly GCA_963660255.1 of Bacteroidaceae bacterium. Classification (GTDB taxonomy): domain Bacteria; phylum Bacteroidota; class Bacteroidia; order Bacteroidales; family UBA932; genus Cryptobacteroides. Next base: position 16,543 of record CAVKYA010000006.1, read on the forward strand.
CGGTGCAAGTCATCTGTTCGATGGAGGTTGGTGCTGCAAGTGGGGTAACTACCACGCATATTTGAATGGAGATCCTACCCAAAAGGATTTGGGAGGTTACGGAGATGCAAGTATGGCCATCAATGCGTCCATACCGGCAAGGGATGACGCCAACATCTCTTTCACCATTGACGCCGGAAAGGAAGTCTCATTGGCGAAATTCACCGCATATTACTACTATATGTACCACGCCAACGACCCGATCAGATTCGAGGTTTACGCCTACACCGGAAGCGATATGCCAAACGGAGACTGGACTTCCGATTGGGTAAAGCTTGGCAGTGTTGACGCAAGCGATGGTTATGCGGAGTGCAGCAAGACAGCCAATGGTGAATATTGCCCAAGACTCGCGAATGGCGAGAGCTTCACAGTGCTTAAGGAGAACTCTGTCAAGGCTCGTTACTATAGGTTCAAGATGACCGCGAATGGTTATAGAGTCTTTGGAATGCTTGACACAAAAGGTATTGACTACGCTGATGGAAACTGTTGGAGTCGAGGAGGTTGGTTTACCCTTTCAGAGGCATCCCTCTACGAATTCACTTACTAACAGTTAATTTTGTATAACTTTCCAACGGAGCAGTCACCGCAGAACGATGCCTGCTCCGTTTTGGAGCAAATAAAAAAACAGGTTCTCAGAAAGAAATAACAATGAGAAACTTTAAGACACTTGCGCTGGCCGTCATCGCTCTTCTTCCGCTGTTTTCCTGCGGAGGAGGCGGCAACGGCAGCGGCGGAAAAGTGGATCCGGACCCGGAGCCACCGAAACCGGCAGAGACATACATCACGGTGACAGTCCGTTCCACCGGAGCGGAACTCTCCTCATTCAACACCGACTACAAGGCTGTAAATGAAGTTCTTGTCATCAAGTCCAACAAAGGCTGGACGACGGAGTCCACCGCCGACTGGGTGAGGATAGAGAAAGGTTCCGGTGTGCTTTCCAACCTGATCTTGGACTGGAACATCTCCGGGAAGGAAAGGAAGGCCACGCTGACACTCAAGACTGAGGACGGCGCGAAGACCCTGACGATTCCCGTCTCCCAAGGGACTTCCGACAAGATCGGAAAAGCCGACTTCCGCGATATGATGCTCCTTGAATATGACCGCTCGGAGACCGACTACCGAGGCTACCTGCTCTACAACAAGGACGGACGGACCCAGTGGCTCTTCGACGCGATGTGCGTCGGCAGCGCCCGCTACAACGGCCAGTCCATCGGCGAGGGCGAAGGCCTCGTCCATTTGGACAAGACAATGACCACCAATCTGATGAATGAATATTTCGAAGAAGGCAAATTCCTTTCCAAGATCAACAAGGTGATCTCGGGCATCAAGCCTTCGGTTCCCGGAAAATTCATTCCAAGGAAGATTGTGTTGAGCATTCCGCTGATCGTCAACGACAACTGGGGCGAACTGGACGGCGTGGCACTGCACCCTTCAAACGAGACAGCCGATGGCAGGGCCGACAGGGCGACGATAGCCAAATGGTTTGTGGACGAATGTCTCAAAAGATTCGCGGAGAAGGACTACGAGAATCTCCAGCTGATCGGATTCTACTGGCACGAAGAGAACGGCCGCATCTTGGAAGTGAACGGGATGAAGATAGCCGATCATATTCATTCTTACGGACTTAACTTCTATTGGGTGCCTTGGTTCAATGCTTACAACAACACTAAGTGGAAGGACTACGGCTTCGATGCCGCCTGGCTCCAGCCGAACTACCTTTTCTACGAGGAGCAATACCCGGACAAGAGCCAGCTCTACAACGCCTACAACAAGGCGACCGCCAACGGGATGTACCTGGAGATGGAACTTGACAATCTTCGAAAGCTGCAACGCCAGATTGAATACTGGGATGTCTATGAGGAGAAAGGCGTTCTGGAGAACTGGCCGTTGGTTTACTACGAGAGCGGCTCGATGTTCCCGTCCAGAGAGAACATCTCGGATCCTGACTGGAAGGCCTTCCACGAGCGTGTGGCCAAGGACATCGCCGACAGGCAGAAGAAGTTCTACAACTACGAATAGCAACAACTTGCAGGAATATGCCATCGGACAGGAACTTCCGCCATTCCGCTAAAGCCGGTTTACATCAAACGCTATAAATCATTTTTTGAATAACGAATATGAAAACGATCCGACAAATTCTCATCGCGGTTCTTACGCTGCTTGCGGTATGCGGTACAGCCGATGCCAAGAAAATCAAGAAGATCACGGCAAGCGATGTCGTGCTGTTCTACGCTGGCGGAGAGTTGGGCAACTACTATGACCAGAAATATGCCGCCGACTACGTCTCTTACGTGGACAGGGACGGCAAGGAGCATTGGCTTTTCGACGGATTTCTGCTCCTGCAGATCTGGGACACGAAGGTCGAGAATGCCTCCGAGGTGACTTTCACCCCAGGGATGAAGGACAGGGATGGTAACTGGCTGCCTTCGGCGAATCAGGCTGACTGGAAGAAACTCGTTGATTACTATTTCTCTGAGGGGAACTGCATAGATGCCATCGACAAGGCCGTTGGAGAGGCCGCGAAACGCATCGGGAAACCTGCGGAAAAGAGACAGATAATCATCTCAATCCCGGATCCGATGCCTTACAGACAGTCAATGACAAAGAAAGGCGGGACAACGTACTGGGGACTCATTGACGGAAAGGTCACGGACTTCTCCGACGAGAACGACAGGGCGGCAGCCTGCAAATGGTTTGTGGATGAGGTTCTCAAGGCCGACAAGACAAAGAAGTACGAGAACGTGGAGCTGGCCGGATTCTACTGGATCACCGAGGAGTTCCTGGACAAGAGCCCGCTTCTGCCGGTGGTCTCCGAGTACGTGCATTCCAAGGGTTATCCTATCACCTGGATTCCATATTTCCAGGCTCCGGGCTACACTGAGTGGAGGGAGAAAGGCTTCGACCTGGCTTGGTACCAGCCGAACTACTTTTTCTACAACGTGCCTGAGTCCCAGATCAAGACAGCCTGCGAGCAGGCCCAGGCAAACGGGATGGGAATGGAGATGGAACTTGACGAGAGAGCCTCCGTGAAGCCGCTTTGGGGCGACAAGAGCCTTGACTACAAGCTGAGGGCTTATATGAAGACCTTCAAGGAGTGTGGAGTTTGGGCGAATTGCCAATTGGCTTACTATCAGGACACCCACGCCGTCCGGCACCTAAAGGACTCCTCAGATCCCCGTGACGTTGAGCTCTACCAAGACCTTTGCGACTTCATCGCCAAGCGTCCGTACAGAAACAAGTAAGAAGCCTTGGTGCGTAAAAGGTTAGCTTTTACGCACCAAACAACATTTTTAGTGTTTTCGTGCGCCAAACAAGGCTATTTACGCACCAATTAGATTACAATGAGAAAGTTTTTGATAATGATGCTCGCGGCGGTGCTGGCTTTTCAAGCCAACGCCCAGGACCGACGGGTGGAGGCGAACACCGTCAACGCCGTGAACGCCAACTGGCCGTTCAAGTTCGGAGGACCGTACTACAGCCACATATTCATCGACAAGATCGACAAAGACAGCGATGTGGTGATTCCTTGCCAGTCGGTGTTTGACGTGCAGATCGCGGCGCGCCTTGGCTTCAAGTTCATCGAGGGGAATGTCCACAAGACAGCGACCCCAGGCAAATACATCGTGATGCACGGCGTGCGTGGCAAGCTCGGGGACCAGGTGACGCGCCTTGACGGAAGCAGTGCGGAGGATGTGGTGATCAGCGAGACCTCGTTCGAGGATTTGATGACCAAGTTCATCTATCGCTCGAAGTACGCGAAGTACCGCACCCACATCACCTCTCTGGAGGAATTCCTCACCGAATGCCGCCGCAACAACATCGCCCCGATGATCCAGCACGTTGACGAGCAGGAAGTTGAGATCATCAAGTCCTATATGGGCAACAACTTCATAATGTACTGGGGCTACCGCGAGGAATTCTCTGGACCTATCCTTGAATATTGGGGCTACAAGACCAAGGAGGAGATTCTTGGCAGGTGCCGGTTCATCGGGGACGGGGCACCATATATGTACTGCATGGGCAACACGCACGATTTCACGGACGAGCAACTTGCCGACATCTGCAAGGAGGTCCACAAGCTCGGATGCTACATCGGCTTTGCCGGCTCATACGAAGACAGGGCTAGATCCGAAAAGATGCTCGCCCTCGGAATGGACTTTTCGGCCTCCGGCTGCGAGATCAACGAGATCACGACCGGAAACCTCTGCAATCTGACTGCTGATCTAAGTTTCGATGACTTCAAGACGAACGGCAAAACCGTGGATCACGTCTTGAGACTCACAAAAGGCCAGACTCTTAAGCCAGGAATTGAACTCGGCAAGGAATTTCTCTCAGGAGGCAGCCTGCACATAATGTTCAAGGGAAAGCTCAAGGTCGATATGGGCGACTACATCCACACTGAGTACGAGTCCGACGGCTCCAGATCCACGTGGATCAGCACCTATTTCCTCGACCAGGCTCCCACCTTCACCATCACGGCCACAGAGCCGACCGAGATCCTCACGATGACCTACAAGGCATCAAAAATGTAATTCATTCAATCATCACAAAATCCAAGCGTTATGAAAGCGACAAACAACCAGATCATAAAGAAGGCGGCAACATTGATATCCGCCTTGTGCGGAATATTGGCGATAAGCACCCACCAAGTCCAGGCGGCACAGACCGACCCTGACTGGCAGAACGCCTCGGTCGTGGAGCGGAACCGTCTCCCGATGCGAGCCTCCTTCCACACGGATGACCCGGTGATGTCGCTTCACGGGCTTTGGAAATTCAAATGGTACGAAACTCCTGACGGCCGCTCGACTACATTCTTCCAACCGCAGACCGATGATTCGGACTGTGGCGAAATGCCTGTTCCGGGAATATGGGAGGTCAACGGCTATGGTGATCCTCTCTACGTCAACATCGGCTACTGCTGGAAAGGCCAGTTCGAGAACAATCCTCCCTACGTACCTGTGGAGAAAAACCACGTTGGACAGTACAGAAACACATTCACCGTTCCGTCCGGTTGGGCCGGAAAGCAGATCATCCTGCACATCGGCTCAGCCACATCCAACATCAGAGTGTGGATCAACGGCAAGGAGGTCGGCTACAGTCAGGACAGCAAACTGGAGACGAGATTTGATGTCACCAAGTTCGTAAAGCCTGGAGAGGAGAACCTGTTCGCGTTCGAGATATTCCGCTGGTGTGACGGGACTTACCTTGAGGCTCAGGATTTCTGGAAGCTGGCCGGAATCGCCCGCGAGACTTACCTGACGGCAAGGGAGAAAGAGCATATCGAGGACATCAACGTCACCGCTGACGCCGACGGCAACCTGACTTGGAAAGTATTGGCTACCAAAGGGATAAAGGGCATCATATTCACAATTCCCGAGTTGGGATATTCATTGACGCTGAACAAGCCGTCCGGCATCAAGGATGGATTGAAAGTTTTTGAAGGGATGGCGCACTTTGACAATGTAAGGCTTTGGAGCGCCGAGACACCGAACCTCTACAATGTGGAGGTGAGCGCGACCGATGGAAAGAAATCCTGCGGCAAGGCAAGTTTGAAGACAGGTTTCCGCACGGTCCAAATCGAAGGCAAACTGCTCTATGTCAATGGAAAGCCGATCCTCATCAAGGGTGTGAACCGCCACGAAATGAACCCTTACGGAGCCTACATCATCTCCAAGAAGGATATGCTCCGCGACATCAGGATAATGAAGGAACTGAACATCAACACGGTGCGCACCTGCCACTACCCTGACGATCCTTATTGGTACGAGCTGTGTGATGAATATGGCCTCTACGTCATCGACGAGGCGAACAACGAGGCTCACGGGCTCGGTTACGGAGAGGGCACCATAGCAAAGAACCCTCTGTACAACAAGGAAATAACAAACCGTGTCGAGAGGATGATGCGCCGGGATCGCAACCACCCGTCCATCATCGTCTGGAGCCTTGGCAACGAGTCGGGCAACGGGCAGAACTTCTTCGATGCCTACGATTTCGCCAAAGCGTTCGACCCTACCCGTCCCGTCCAGTACGAGCAAGGTCAGGGTGGAGCCAACAGAGACCGCAACTCCGACATCTTCTGCCCGATGTACATCCGCTACGCCAACGCCGAGAAATACATCAAGAACGACCAGGACCGCCCGTTCATAATGTGTGAATATGCCCACGCGATGGGCAATTCGATGGGTGGATTCAAGGAGTACTGGGATCTGATCCGCAAGTACCCGACCTTTCAGGGCGGATGTATCTGGGATTTCGTTGATCAGGCTCTCTACAAACCGGCCGATGGCGAGAAATACGGAACGGATCACGTCTTCTCTTTCGGCGGGGACTACAACAGCGAGGATCCGAGCGACGCGTCGTTCAACTGCAACGGCCTGATCGCCCCCGACAGGACCTGGCACCGCCACGCCTACGAGGTCCGCTACCAGCACCGCTCCATCCTCGCCTGGGCCAGCCCGAAAGAAGCCACCAAAGGGTGCGTCCACATATTCAATGAATATTTCTTCATCCCGCTTGACCGCTTCTCAATGGATTGGGAGCTGGTCCGCAACGGAGTGGCGTTCCGCAGAGGCTCAGTCGCTTCGCTTGACGTGCAGCCGCAGGACAGCGCCGTCGTGGATCTTGGCTACAAAGTCAACCATGAACTGCTTAAAGATTCCGATGTTTATCTGAACTTAAGCTTCAAGCTGAACAGACAGGACGGGATCCTCCCTGCCGGCACCGAACTCTCCTACGAGCAGATCGCCCTCAGCGAGAGCTGGGACCCAGCCCTGTCCCTTCGACAGGTTGGTGAGCTTGTCGAACCAACCGCCAACGCAATGTCCCTTCGACAAGCTCAGGGACCGACCGATCCAATCCGGTCGCTGAGCCTGTCGAAGCGCCCGGTGGAAATCGAGTTCGACAAAGAGACCGGTTCCCTGACAAAATATTCCTACTTCGGCAAAAATCTAATCTCCACCCCGCTCCTCCCGTGCTTCGGCCGTGCCGTCACCGACAACGATGAAGGAATGCTCGTTGACCTCTCCTTCGACAAGGAAGCCAAGCGAATGTTCGCAACCTGGAGAAACCCAGAAATCAAGGCAACCTCATTTGAAGACAGACAGGACGGTGACACAAGAATTATCTCCGTCAAGTACAAGCCGATCGAGGACGCCATCCTCGTACTCACCTACCGCATCGCTCCGGACGGAGCCATCAACGTAACCCTAACCATCGAGGATGCCGGCAACCTGAAAGCCGCCCCACATTTCTTCCGTGTCGGAGTCGAGTTCGCGATGCCGGGAGAATATTCATTGATAGACTTCTACGGCGAGGGTCCGTTCGACAGCTACTGTGACCGCAGAAGCTCCACAATGATCGGCCATTACATCCAGAGCGTCATCGACCAGTATGACTACACGGTGGTCCGCCCTCAGGAATCCGGCGCCCACTGCGGCCTCAAATGGTTCAGCGTCCTGAACCCCGACGGCAACGGAATCCGCATAACCTCCTCCGCCAAGGAGTTCTCCGCCTCCGCCCTCCCTGTCTCCAGACAGATGCTTGACCGCCACCCGGACTTCAAGCACTCCCTTGAGCTGAAGAAATCCGCCCACGAGTCCGACCGCACCAACGGCCAGACCTACGTCAACCTCGATCTCCATCAGATGGGGCTCGGCTGCCTCTCCTCCTTCGGTGACCACCCCCTCCCAGCCTACCTCATACCAGCCGCCCCTTACACCTTCGAATTCACAATAACACCGGTATGGGAAGATTAGACTTACTTTAATATGCTTATTCAGATTAAAAATAACAACAATATGCGAAGATTAAACAATATCATTTCAGTGGCGTTGGGAGCGGCTATGACGCTTGCGGTGGCGGGCGGATGCTCCGGCGGGAGTAATGAGAGTGCCGGCGGGTCAAAGATGCAGGCGGAGAGTAGGACACTTCTGTCTCCGGACGGGAATCTGGAGATGAGGTTCGGGATGTCGGCGGAAGGAGAGCCGTCATATTCATTGGACTACAAAGGTCGCAAGGTAGTGCTGGACAGCCGCTTGGGATTTTTGCTGAGGGGCGACCTCAACGTGTCCGAGATCAAGGTGAACGGCACGGAGGTTACCAAGGAGGACAAGCACCCGCAGATTGACTTCTACAAGGATTTCGAAATCGTTAGTGCCGACACTTGCTCCCACGACGAGACCTGGCATCCGGTGTGGGGCGAGGAAGACTCGATCCGTGACCACTACAACGAACTGGCTGTCAATCTGAAGCACAGGCCGACCGAAAGGCTGATGACAATCCGCTTTAGGCTATTCAACGACGGATTGGGCTTCCGTTACGAGTTCGGGGCGATGGACTGGCCGGAATATTTCATCATCAACGACGAACTGACGGAGTTCGCGATGGCAGGCGACTACACCGCCTGGTGGATTCCGAGCGACTTCGACACGCAGGAGTATGAATATACCAAATCCCGACTGTCGGAGATTCCTTCCCTGCTGCCGGAGCAGCTGCTGCCGAACCCGTACCACTACCCATATTCGACAAACGCGGTGCAGACATCGCTTCAGATGAAGGCGGACGACGGAATCTACGTGAATATTCACGAGGCCGCGCTTCTGGATTACGCTTGTACGCATCTGGAGCTCAACCCGAAGACGCTGACTTTCAAGGCATCCCTGACGCCTGACGCGACCGGAGGGAAAGGCACGATCCAGACTCCGGCGAAGTCACCGTGGAGAACGGTCCAAGTCACGGACGATGCCTGCAAACAGCTGGAGTCCAGACTTGTGCTGAACCTCAACGAGCCTTGCGCCATCGAGGATGTCAGCTGGATCAAGCCGGTGAAGTACATCGGAGTGTGGTGGGAGATGATCAGCGGAAAAGGGACCTGGTCCTACACCGGGGATGTCCGTCCTGTTGATCTCAACACTGTGGACTACACCAAGTTGCCACATTCCGAGAAGCACAGCGCCAACACAGAGAACGTGCGCCGCTACATCGACTTCGCCGCCGCCAACGGCTTCGACGAGGTACTTGTCGAGGGTTGGAACATCGGCTGGGAGGACTGGGAAAGCTTCTCAAAAGACTTTGTCTATGACTTCGTCACACCGTACCCTGACTTCGACATCAAGGCGCTCAATGAATATGCCCACTCGAAGGGCGTGAAGCTTATGATGCACCACGAGACATCCTCGTCGGTAAGGAATTACGAGCGGCACATCGACGCGGCCTACGACCTGATGAACAAGTACGGCTACGATGCCGTGAAGTCCGGCTATGTCGGCCAGATCTTCCCTCGCGGAGAGCATCACTACGGCCAGTGGATGAACAACCACTACCAGTACGCCATCCGCAAGGCCGCCGACCATCACATCATGGTCAACGCCCACGAGGCCGTGCGCCCTACAGGAATATGCAGGACATATCCTAACATGGTAGGCAACGAATCCGCCAAAGGTACTGAGTACCAGTCGTTCGGAGGACTTCATCCGCAGCACGTCACAATCCTTCCGTTCACAAGGCTGAACGGTGGACCGATGGACTACACACCGGGAATCTTCGAGATGGATATGTCCAAGCTCTGCCCGACCAACAAGTCACACGTGAACGCCACAATCTGCAACCAGCTAGCCCTGTACCTGACGATGTACTCCCCTCTCCAGATGGCTGCGGACCTGCCGGAGAACTATATGAGGTTCCCGGATGCGTTCCAGTTCATCAAGGATGTGGCGGTTGACTGGAAACAGTCCAAATACCTGATGGCCGAGCCGGGAGACTATCTCATCGTGGCCCGCCAGGCAAAGAAAGACGGCCAGTGGTTCCTTGGCGGAGTCACCGACGAGAACGCAAGGGAGTTCGAGATTCCGCTCTCGTTCCTTGAGGCCGGAAAATCCTACGAGGTGAAGGTCTATGCCGACGCGGCCGACGCCGACTACAAGACCAATCCGCAGGCCTACACGATCGAGACACGAACCGTCACAGCGGCCGACAGCCTCAAGGTCAGGATGGCTCCGGGCGGCGGAGTGGCAGCGTCATTCACAGAGAAATAACAAACTAACATACATAAAGAAATGAATTTCAAAGAATTAGCAAACAAGTACAAGACAGAGCTTCTGGACAGCGTCCTTCCTTTCTGGTTGAACAATTCCATCGACAAGGAGTATGGAGGCTATTTCTCCTGCCTTGACAGAGACGGAAGTGTCTATGACACCGACAAGTTCATCTGGCTCCAGGGACGCGAGGTCTGGCTGTTCTCAATGCTTTGCAACAAACTCGGGAAAAAGCAGGAATGGCTGGACGCGGCCATCCAAGGAGCTGAATTCCTCAAGAAATACGCTCACGACGGCAACTACGACTTTTACTTCTCCCTGACTCGGGAAGGGAAACCTCTTGTGGAGCCTTACAACATATTCTCAAACACTTTCGCCTGTATGGCCTTCGCCCAACTCGCCAAGGCCACCGGAAGTGAGAAATATGCCGAAATCGCCAGAAGGATATTCAAAAGAATCCTTGAGCGCCGGGGCAACCCGAAGGGAAAATGGTGCAAGGCGGTGCCGGGAACGCGTCCGATGAAGGATTTCGCGCTTCCGATGATCATCTGCAATATGGCGCTGGAGGTCGAGGAGATCATCAATGACCCGCAACTGTTGGAAAGCACGATCGATGAATGCCTTCACGAGATTCTGGATGTGTTCTACCAGCCGGATCTGGGATGTATGGTCGAGAATGTCTCCGCCATCGACAATTCAAGGCTGGATTGCTACGAAGGCAGGGAAATCAACCCAGGACACGATCTTGAGGCCATCTGGTTTATGCTGAACCTCGGAATCAGAAGAAACGACAAATCGCTGATTGACAGATGCGTGAATATCTCCCTTTCAATCATCGAGAAAGGTTGGGACAAGGAATATGGCGGAATCTTCTACTTCCTCGACAGCAAGGGTGCGCCTCAGCAGAAACTCGAATGGGATCAGAAACTCTGGTGGGTGCACATCGAGTCCGCGATCGCGATGATCAAAGGCTACCAGCTCACCGGCAACAAGAAATGCCTCGAATGGTTCG
>CAVKYA010000007.1:0-4556 GCA_963660255.1 Bacteroidaceae bacterium
TCACAAAGTTGAAGTCATCGGTGAATTCGACTTTCACACCGGTACAGGTGATCTGCCTGGTTCTCTTCTCGTTCATCTTGTGGATCACAAGACATCCGAGAGCGAGTAGGCAGAACGCCGAAGCGATGAGGGCTATCCTGAGGCCTTTTTTCATTTCTTCAGTCTGTTTTCAAGGAGTTCGGTGATCGGTTCGATGAACCTGTCGATGTTGCCCGCCCCGAATGTGGCGAGCACGTCAACCGGCTCATTCTCAAGGTATGACATCAATTCTTCTTTCTTCAACAGAACCTTTTCCGGTGCTGTCACCTTGTCGAAGATCAGTTCCGAGGTGACACCCGGAATAGGCTCTTCCCTTGCGGGATAGATGTCCAGCAGAATCAGCTTGTCCACCTTGCTGAGGGCGGCGGCGAAATCATCGGCGAAATCCCTTGTCCTTGTGAAAAGATGAGGCTGGAATATGGCCGTGATCTTTCTGCCAGGGAATATCCCCCTCATTGAGGAGATCGCGGACGCAAGCTCTTTCGGATGGTGGGCATAGTCATCAATATAGGAGAGGTGCGGAGTGTTGAGATGCACGTCTAACCTGCGCTTCACTCCTGAATATGTTCCGATGGCCTTCTTTACGGCTTCCGGAGCGACTCCGTGGCAGAGACAGATGGCCGCCGCGGCCACGCTGTTCTCCACGTTGACCCAACCGGGAATCCCGACTCTGATGTTCTCGATGACACCTCCTGGATAGACAAGGTCGAAAATGTAATGTCCAACCTCGTCAGGCTTGGAGTTGATGGCGTAATAGTCCGCCGAAGTATTGTCGTAGCTGTAGCGCAGGATCTTCGCCTTGGTGTCGGCTGAAGTGATGTCGAGACCGTATTTTACGATAAGCGTGCGGCTTACCTGGGAAGCGAACGCCTTGAACGCTTTCTGATATTCCTCAAGTGTCCCGTAGATGTCCAGATGGTCCGCGTCCATAGCCGTGATGGCCGCGATCGCTGGATGCAGCTGGAGGAACGAGCGGTCGAACTCGTCGGCCTCCGCCACCATAGTCGGAGTGTGGCTCATAAGCAGGTTGGTGCCGTAGTTCTTGGATATCCCTCCCAGAAACGCCGAGCAACCCTTGCCGCTTTCAGTCAGGATATGCGCCACCAGAGTGCTTGTGGTGGTCTTTCCGTGTGTGCCGGCGACCGCAAGGCAAGCCTGTCCCTCGGCCAGTTCTCCGAGCATACGTGATCTTTTCACGACAGTGTAGCCTTGCTCCATTACATATCTCAGTTCTTGAAGGTCAGACGGAATCGCCGGCGTATAGACGATCAGTGTCGATGCGATGTCCTTCGGAATGTAATCCGGGTCGTCCTTGTAGTGAACGTCAATCCCTTCTTTCTCAAGGGCGTGCGTCAACTCCGACGGAGTCCTGTCGTAGCCGGCGACAGGATAGCCCTTGAACTTATAATATCTGGCGATGGCGCTCATTCCGATGCCGCCGATGCCGATGAAATAAATCTTTGAATATTTTGACATAACCTTATTCCTTGACCAATCCGTAAATCTCCTCGGCGATCTTTCCCGCCGCATCCGGCAAAGCCATTTTCCCGGCGTTCTCCTCAAGGGTGGCGATCCTTTCCGGCTGCCTCAGCAGCTCAAGCGCCGCCGGAATCATCTTCTCCATAGCGTCGGAATCCTTGACAAGCACAGCCGCGTCCTTCCTTACCAAGGCCATAGCGTTGTGTGTCTGGTGATCCTCCGCGACATTAGGTGATGGAATGAATATCACAGCCTTTCGCGCGGCGCAAAGCTCTGACACTGAGCTCGCTCCCGACCGTGAGATCACGACATCCGCAGCGGCGTAGGCCAATTCCATCCTGCCGATGAAGTCGGAGTAATGAATATGCTTGAGCGCATCCGGGTGAATGGCCTTCTGGCTTGCCATAAACTCATCGATTCCAGCCTTGTAATATTTTCCGCACTGCCACAGCACATCAATCCCCTCTATGCCCGGACAACCGTCCGAGATCCATTTCTTCATACACTGGTTGAACCGGCTGCTGCCCAGGCTTCCGCCTACAATGAAAATATGCTTTCTGGAAGGGTCGAGGCCATATTCCTTGATGCCTTCCTCCCTCATTTCCGGAGTGGCGGGAACGATTATGCTCCTGATCGGATTGCCGGTCATCACTATCCTGTCGGCCGGGAAGAACCTTTCCATCCCTTCGTAGGCCACGCAGATCTTCTGTACCCTTTTGCCCAGCTTCTTGTTGGTCAGTCCTGCAAAACCGTTCTGCTCCTGAATGAGCGCCGGGATTCCCATCCCAGTGGCCGCCCAAAGCAGGGGAGCGCTGGCATATCCGCCGACTCCGACGGCAATCTGAGGCTTGAACTCCTTCACAATCTTTTTGGCCTTCCGGAGGCTCGCAAGCACTTTGAACGGCACGCAGAGGTCGTTCAGGATATTCTTAAGGCTCAATTGTCTCTGCAATCCGACGATCGGCAGTCCCATAATCCGGTAACCCGCCGCCGGAACCTTCTCCATCTCCATCTTGCCTTCGGCTCCAACGAACAGGATTTCTGTCCCGGGATTTAGTTCCTTCAGTTTGTTCGCGATCGAGACGGCCGGGAAGATGTGCCCTCCTGTGCCGCCACCGCTGATTATGACTCTAAGCGCTTTATATTCCATTGTCCTACTCATTGTTATGGTCGTCAATCCCGTAGTCAGGGATGTCGTTCTCGTGTAAAGGGACACTCCCGTCCGTTTCCGTGAGGTCGTTGTCCAGACCCTCGAATCCGCTTTCCATCTGATCCAGGTCGTCAAGTCTGCCGCCGACCTCATCGTTTATTTTCCTGTCAACGAGAGGCTCCGCCTTGGCGGTCTCCCTATCGATCTTCCGCTTGGCTATCTTGCTGATTGATAAGATGATCCCGAACGCTATGCTGAACATCAGGAAGGACGAGTTGCCGTGGCTTACCATCGGCAGTGTCTGACCGGTGAGCGGCCCCATATCGCAGTTGATGAGGATGTGCATCATCGCCTGTCCGGTGATGAGCAGCACGAGGCCTGCCACCGCCGTCTTGCCGAACAGATTGTCGCAGTTTCTCACGATGATCGAGCCTCTGGCCAGAAGGCTGATGTAAAGGATGAGAATCACTATCCCGCCGATCAGTCCGTATTCCTCGACGATGAAGCAGAACATATAGTCCTCGAACATAATCGGAACCACGTACCGTTGGGTACTCTTGCCTGGTCCCTTGCCGATAAGCCCGCCTTCCTTTATCGCCATCTTGGCGCTGATAGGCTGCTTGACATCATCTAGGGCATCCTGGAATTCCTTGCTGCCGGAGGGCGATTCCGCCATAATCCTCAGTTTCTCAGCGATACCGTCTCCTGTCAACCGGCCCAGTGCGTGGTCCAAGTGAGGGAACGGTTTCCGGCCGTCATCAAAGCAGGAGTTGATGCCTATGCAGGCTACCAAAAGCCCGACGGCGATGCCTGTAAGCGGAATCAGTTCCTTCACTTTTATCCCACCGATCAGTATGGTGGCGAACATTATGCCGCCTATGAATATGGTGCTGGACAGACTGCCCACCATTATGCATAGGCAGACACTTAGTATCGGGAAATAGATGTAGGCTATCTTTTTGACGAGAGGCTTTTTCCAGACAGGATGTTTCTCGGCCAGAAGATTGGCGAGGAAGAAACTGTCGTTGCGGAATGCGTTGACCGCCCACGCAAGGTACATTATCATAGCCACCTTGACGAACTCAAAGACGTGGAATTGGAACCCGAAAAGCGAGATTGTTCTCCACGCGTCATTGATTTTGTTCACGGTGAGGATTCCCAAGTCCCATTTCGTGGCTCCTTTGGCGAAGACCGACGCGAGCGCCAGCAGTATGAGCGGGAGCATAGAGAACAAGTAGCCGAGTTGTGAGACGACCCGGAAGAAGCCGATTTTTGGAATGGTGCAGCAGATGATGATTATCACCAGCCCCGCCGCCGCCAATCCCAGCTGCTCCCCGACTATGGCCATCCTGGTAGTCTTCTGCTGGATTGCCAGCAGGGAAGTGGACGAGAATATGGCCACGATGGAGAACAGGATGAGCAGGATGACGATCATCCAGACAACCTTGTCTCCTTCGAGGGAGTCAATGAAATTCCACAGGTTCTTCTTCTTTTTGCTCTCGGCCATATTCATTTGAATATTAAAGTCTTCTTACCGCTTCCTTGAATTTCTCCCCTCTGTCCTCGTAGCAGGTGAAGAGGTCGAAGCTGGCGCAGCACGGGCTGAGCAGCACGACATCTCCGGCCTTGGCGAATCCGCTCGCCGTCTTCACGGCCTCATCGGCGGACAGGGTGTCCACGATCTTGTCCTTGCCCACAATCCCCTCAAACGCCTCGTGGAACTTATGGTTGTCAACTCCCATACACACAATGGCTTTGACCTTCTCTTTAACGAGCGGCTTAAGCACCTCGTAATCATTGCCTTTGTCGGTTCCGCCAACAATCCAGACTATCGGTTTCCGCTGGCATTCGAGGGCGTACCAGGCAGCATCCACGTTGGTCGCCTTGG
>CAVKYA010000007.1:5126-24727 GCA_963660255.1 Bacteroidaceae bacterium
CGCCCAGACCTACGTTGAGTCCGGCGTTCTGAAGCAGGTAGTAGATCAGGGAAGTGGTTGTCGTCTTGCCGTTGCTTCCTGTGACGCAGATCTTTTTCGCCGTGTCATAGCGTCCGGCGAACTCGATCTCGGAGATGATATGTATGCCTTGCTCCTCTATCTTCTTCACTATAGGCACAGTGCTTGGGATGCCGGGACTCTTGATGACCTCATCGGCGTTGAGGATAAGCTCTTCAGTATGATGGCCCTCCTCGAAGTCGATTTCCCATTCGCGCAGTTCCTCGGCGAAATGCTCCGGAATCTTTCCGTTGTCAGAAAGGAACACATCGAATCCTTTCACCTTGGCGAGAACAGCGGCTCCGACACCGCTTTCTCCACCTCCTAAAACAACAATTCTGCTCATATCCTCAAATTCTTTTTATCTTATCTTCAACAAAGCCAGTGTGGCTACCGCAAGTATCACCCCTATCAGCCAGAACCTTGTCACGATCTTGGCCTCAGGAATGGCGTGCACCGGTCTGGAGATCAGTGCCGGAATGCCCTCCTTCTGGTAATGGTGGTGCAGAGGGGTCATCTTGAATATCCTTCTGCCCTCACCGTATCTTTTCTTGGTGTACTTGAAATACACTCTCTGCATAATGACGGACAGTGACTCCACCAGGAATATTCCGCAAAGAATCGGCAGCAGCAGCTCCTTTCTCATCAGGACCGCGCTTACGCCGATGATGCCGCCTATGGTGAGGCTGCCAGTGTCACCCATAAACACCTGCGCCGGATAGGAGTTGTACCAAAGGAATCCCATCAGGGCGCCCACAAAGGCGGACAGGAATATGGCGATCTCCCCACTGCCTGGGATGTACATAATATTCAGGTAGTCCGAATTGACCAGATTGCCGCCCAACCAGGCAAGGATTCCGAGCACGACCCCGACGATCGCACTGGTGCCGGCGGACAGTCCGTCCATTCCGTCCGTAAGGTTCGTTCCGTTGGAGCAGGCCATTATCACGACAACGATCATCAGCACATAGATCGCCCACTTGCAGTACCATCCCCATTTCCCCTTGAACGGAGAGAACCATTTGTAGTCAAACTCGTGGTCTTTCACGAACGGGATAGTGGTCTTCGTGCTTTTGATGACATTTTCCATCTTCCACCCTGAGTCCTGTGCCACAAGTGTCTCGGTGTCAACGTTAAGGGAGGCTGGGTTGCCTTGTGCGACCACATTCGCTTTCCCAGGTACAACCGGAACCTTTTCTCTGACCACTATGTCGTTACTGAAGCAGACAGCGAGTCCGATGACAAGTCCGAGAACAAGCTGTGAGGCCAGTTTCGCCTTGGGATGCAGTCCTTCCTTGTTGTGTTTGAAGACCTTGATGTAGTCATCGGCGAATCCGAGGGCACCGCACCAGAGGGTTGTCAGCAGAAGCAGCTGGATGTAGATGTTCCTAAGGTTGCAGAATAGCAGCACCGGAACCACTATCGCAAGGATGATGATGACTCCTCCCATAGTAGGCGTGCCCTTTTTCTGCATCTGTCCCTCCAGACCAAGGTCACGGATCGTCTCACCGATCTGCTTGCGCTGGAGCCAGCGGATGATCCTGCGACCGGCGAAGAACGAAAGCAGCATCGCCGTGACGCTCGTGAGCATAGCCCTGAAGGACAGGTAGGTGAAAAGCCCCTGTCCCGGAATGTCATATTGCCTTAGATATTCAAAAAGATGGTAGATCATCGCTTCCTTTCCTCCTTATTCGTTTGCATTGATGTCACCGAACACTTCGGCCACTACCTCACGCTCGTCGAAATGGCGGTTCTCGGTTCCGATTATCTGATAGGTCTCGTGTCCCTTTCCCGCAAGCAGGATCACAGCTCCGTCCGGCGCGAAATTGATCGCCGTGCGGATGGCCTCCTTCCTGTCAGCAATGAATATGGCCTTGGCCAATCCCTTGGATGTAAACCCTTTCCTGATATCGTCCAGAATGTCCTCCGTCCTTTCCGTGCGGCTGTTGTCAGAGGTGACCACAATCCGGTCCGCATATTCCTCGGCGATCTTCGCCATCTCCGGCCTCTTGGTCTTGTCCCTGTCGCCTCCGCAGCCGAACAGGCAGATGAGTTCCTTGCCGTCATCGATGTCCCTCAGGGTCTTGAGCACGTTCTCCAAAGCGTCCGGCGTGTGGGCATAGTCGATGATGACGGACAGTTTTCTCGGGCCTCTGATCACCTCAAGCCTTCCAGGGGCCGACTCAAGGTTGCTGATGGCGACGAGGGTCTCATCCGGATCCGCACCCACGGCGATGGCGGCGCAGTAGATGGCGAGAATATTATAGGCGTTGTGCTGGCCGATGAGCCTTGTCCAGGTCTCCCGCCCGTCGATCTTCAGGAGCATCCCTTCGAATGTCTCCTCCATAATGCGGCACGTGTGGTCGGCGATGCTTCTGCAGGAATATCTCACCACCTTTGCCTTGGTGTTCTGCACCATCACCTCGCCGTTCTTGTCATCGATGTTGGTGATCGCCGTGGCTGTCGCCGGCAGGTTGTCGAAGAACAGTTTCTTGCAGCGGAGATATTCAGCGAAGGTCTTGTGATAGTCGAGGTGGTCGTGGGTGAGGTTCGAGAATATCCCGACCTTGAACTCCAGACCCGCCACACGCTCCTGCTCAACGCCGATGGAGCTGACCTCCATAAAGCAATATTCACATCCGGCCTCTACCATCTCGGCCAGCAGGGAGTTGATGGTGACAGGGTCGGCCGTCGTGTTGGCGGTCTCGCTACGCCTTGTCCCGACGTAGTTGGCTATCGTTGACAGAAGTCCGCAGTTGTAGCCCTGCGCCATAAACAGCCTGTAGAGCAGTGTGACAGTCGTTGTCTTGCCGTTGGTTCCGGTGATCCCCACAAGGGTGAGCTTCTTCGAAGGGTTGTCGAAGAAATTCGCAGCCATCATCGCGACAGCGTGGCGGGAGTTCCCGACCTTCACCAAGACAGGTGAGACCCCTGAATATTCAGAAACCGCCTGTTTGACCGCTTCCTCGTCCTCATAGACGATGGCGGCCGCTCCGGAGGCAATAGCCTTCCCGATGTAGGCGTGTCCGTCGCTGTCGTGACCCTTGACGGCTATGAACATCGCTCCGGGAGTGACTTTCCTGGAATCGTTGCAAATGTCTGAGATCTCAAGGCCCAGGTCTCCCCGCACCCCGATGACTCCGCTGTCCTTTATGATGTCTTCAAGTCTCATTTCAAAGTGATTGATATTGTTGTTCCCTTCGCGGCCTTCTGCCCGGCCTTCGGGTTTTGCGAGGCCACGTGTCCTGTGCCTGAATATGTGCACCTAAGCCCGCTGTTCTCTATCAGGAATATGGCGTCCTTCAGTCCGAGTCCAAGCACGTCCGGGACCTCCGGGTTCTTTGGATCCGTAGGATGGACGGCCTCGCGGTCCGTATCCATTTTCGGTATTGTTCCTTTCCTCTCGATCTCGCCGCCCCATTCCGGGTCCAGCATATAGATGGCGTCCACGACCTCACGCATAGCCGCGGCCGGAGCGACACCACCGTACAGACTGCCTCTGATAAGGCTGGATTTCATACAGATGATGGCGCTGTACTTCGGATTGTCTGCCGGGAAGAAACCGACGAACGTTGCCATATTATGATAGCTGCCGTCCTTTGTGACGTACGGAGACTGCATTCCATATTCCTTGATCTCCTCGCCGGAGAGAACCTGCCTTGATGTACCGGTCTTCCCGGCCACCCGCAGTTTGGCTCCTTTCAGTTTTGTGGCTGTTCCTTCGGAGGTTACCGCCTTCATCGCCCTGAGCAATGTGTCCGCAGTGGCCTTCGAGCAGATGGATGCGTTCAGCACGCTCGGCCCTTTCTTCGTCTTGACAGCCCCGTCCTTCTCTATGCTTTCCACCAGATAAGGCTTCATCATCCTGCCTTTGTTGGCTATCGCGTTGTAGAATGTCAGAATGTGCAGCGGGGTTTCCCTGATGGCATAGCCTATAGCGGTGGCTCCCAAATCCGTCGAGCTCCACATTTTTGAGTCCGGAGACGGAAGGTAAGGCTCCTGCAGACCGTCCAGATCGAAGTCGAACGCCTGCCCGAGCTTGTACATATACAACTTGTCCAGAAACCGTTTAGGGTCGTCCGCATAGTTGTTGACCGCCAGATACCTGAACACGTAGTTGGAGGAAACCTCGAAGCCGTGAAGGATGGAGATCTCTCCGTTACCGTTGATGTGCTCGTCTTTAGGGTAGCCCGGAATGACACCATTGTTCATCGGAATCACATCGTCCAATGACTTGACGTAGCCGTCCTCGATTGCCGTCATAAGGGTGGTCGCCTTGAACACGGATCCTGGCTCGGCCCCGAAACCGACCGCCATATTGTAAACCTCGTTCAAGCTGCTGTCCTTAGGACTCTTTGTCAGGTTCACCATCGCGCGGATCGCTCCGGTCTTCACGTCCATAAGCACACCGCATCCCTCGGCGATTTTCGGATTGGCAGCCATCTGCTTCCGCATAGCCTTGTCGAGAATGTCCTGGATCGTGATGTCGAGGGTTGTCCTGACATCCAGCCCGTTCACCGGCTTGACGTAGGCGCTGTCGTAGTTCTGGATCCTTTCCTTGTTGTCGGTAGGCCGCAGCCAGATCTCGCCTTCCTGTCCGTGCAGGGCGTAGTCATATTTCCCCTCAAGTCCTATGTGGTTGTTGCCGTTGGAGTTGCTGTTGTCCTTGACGTAACCGATCGTTCTTCTGGCCAATGTGCCGTAAGGATATTTTCGGGTGTCCTTCTTGACGACGATGATCCCGCTCTTGTACTGGCCCTCCTCCATCAGCGGGAGCTTCTGAAGCCTAAGAAGCGTGCCCCTGTCGATATTGCCGCCTAACTTAAGATACTTGTTGCCGGTCCTGCGACCGTCAATAATGGATTTGAATATCACGGGCGCGTTCATATCCATCTCTTTTGCGAAGCCTTCCGAGAAAGCCCTCGCCTTGTCCTGCCACTCCTGCTCAAGGTTCTTTCCCGTTGGATTCTTCTTCATCTTCTCCTTGAAATAGTCCTTGCGCACGGTGCAGTCCATCCTCAGCTCGTACATCGGGGTGGACATCGCCAGCAGTTCGCCGTTGCAACCGATGATCGCACCTCGGTCCGGGGCGATCGTGCTTTTGACGACAGGAGGGACGAAATATTTCACTATCCTCTTGTCAAGTTTCCAGAAACATTGAATATAGATGATCCTGCCGACGACAATGACTCCCAGAATCAGGACAAGGGTGTAGAGCAGGTACAGAATCACCCCGATCCTGTCCCGCTTCTTCTTGTTCGTGTTCTGTTCAGTCTGAGCCATAGTCTGTTCTATTTTTTAAGTCTGTCGGCCGGTTTGACAGGCATCGCCAAATCGGATCCTGAGTCCTTGATCATATCCTGAATGGTGCTGAGCCTTGAATATCCCGCAAGCTCGACCGTCTTCTGGGCGTGGTAGATCTCGATGTCTGAGAGAACCTTCCGGTTGTCCTCGACCCTTGTGAGAGTCTTCTCGATCTTGAGGCTCAGCCAGATGCTGACCCAGAAGAGGAAGAAGGTGTAGATGATGTGTATGAAATAGCGTGAGACGTTAAGCCTCAGCAATAGTTCGCCCTGCAGGATGGCCAACCCTGCGTTGCCCAGCCATTTCCAGATGTCTGAAATCTTCCATTTCCTCAACTCCGTCATATTCCTTGCCCTCCTTCAATTTTCTCGGCGATTCTCAGCTTCGCGCTCCTTGCCCTCGTGTTGGAGGCTATCTCGTCCTCCTGAGGCAGGATCGGCTTGCGGTTCACAGCCTTCAGCGGGGCGTGAATATTCCCGAATATGTCCTTTTCCTCCTTGCCGTCGGCCCTTCCGGTCTTGATGAAGTTCTTCACCATCCTGTCCTCCAGAGAGTGGTAGGTGATCACGACCAGTCTGCCGCCCGGCCTGAGGGTGTCCGCCGCTCCTTCGAGGAACTTCTCCAGTGAGCGCATCTCGTGGTTTACCTCGATTCGGAGGGCCTGATAGACTTTCGCAAGATATTTGTGCTCAGCGAATTTCGGAAGAGCCGCCTTGATCGCCTCGTCAAGCTCCCCGGTCGTGCCGATCGAATTCTTGTCTCTTGCTGAAGTGATCAGCTGTGCGACCTTGCGGGCGTTGTCCACCTCGCCGTAGATACGGAGAATCCTTTCTAGGTCTTCCTGTGGATATGCATTGACCACGTCCGCGGCCGTCTTTCCGCCTTCGCGGTTCATCCTCATGTCCAGAGGGGCGTCGTAGCGGAAGGAAAATCCTCTTTCCGCCGTGTCGAATTGGTGGGATGACACCCCGAGGTCGGCGAGAATGCCGTCCAGACCGTCTGTGAGCTTTTCTCTCAGCGTCTCGTCTGTGGTCTCGTGAGCCTCGTTCAGCACGAAATTGTGTATGAACCGGAAGTCGGCCCGCACCATAGTGAGACGCGGATCGTCTATCCTGTTGCTGATTGCGTCGCTGTCACGATCGAAGGCGATGACGTGACCGTCTTCGTTTAAGCGTGAAAGTAGTTCGGCGGTGTGACCACCGCCTCCGAATGTGACATCGGCGTATGTTCCTGACGGATTGATGACAAGAGCGGAAATGCTCTCATCAAGCATCACTGGTGTGTGGTATTCTGACATCGTCCGGCCCTCCTACCTCTCCTGAGACAGCTGTCCGGCAATATTCAAGAATTCTTCGTTTGAGATTCCGCTGGCCTCGAATCTCTCTTTGGCCCAGATCTCGATCTTGTAATCGTTGCCCGAGAAGACTACCTCTTTCGTTACACCAATTGATTCCAGAAGCTTCTTGGGGATAGAGATGCGTCCGAGTTTGGCGTCAGGTTCGACGATGGCCCGGTCGCGCATATACTCTCTCCAGAAAGCGGCGTGAGCACGATTAAAGAAATTCAACTTTGACTTGACCTCCTCGGACTGGCGCTCCCACTCCTCAAAGGTGTACATTTCAAGGCATTCCTCGAAGATGTCTTTCTTTATGACAAACCTCTGATCGCCCTCGGATGGCATCAACGACTTGAACGGCGAAGGGAAAACCACTCTCCCTTTGTCGTCGATCTTGCCTGAATATTCTCCGATGAATGTGATCATAAGTTATCGTCTTTCACGCTTGAGGACAAAGTTAGGAATATTTTTCCATTTTATTCCACCTCTTTCCAAATTTTTCCACAATGATTTCAACAACCTTTGTGCGGACGCATTCAGCACCGTTTTTTCTTTCGTTTATCAGAGGCTGCAAGTGGAAAACCAGCATTGCGAAATGACCGGAAACATAAAAAGGGACTGGCCAAACGGCCGGTCCCTTCGTTGGTATATTCATAGGGCTCCTAGAAATTCCCCTTGTCGGCGTTGTCCCACCAGACGCGGGTTCCGCCCTGGTCGCCTGAGTGGCCGGTCTTGCTGGAATTCTCCTTGTTGAGGAGTTCGATTCCGGTCTTGAGGCCTTCGGCGTTGGTGTCGCCGGCGTTGCTGCTGTAGATCTGGCGGCGCACGCCTTCCTCCGTGGTGACGGCTCCGTTGCTCTCGTTGACGTAGGCAGGGAAGAGAACCGGGTAGCCGGTACGTCTCTGCTCGGCCCAGGCCTCTGTCGAGAGAGGGAAGAGGGCGATGTACTTCTGGGTCATAATGCGGGCGAGCTTGTCCTCGTTGGACGCGCCGTTGTCCCACTTCACGCAAAGTTTGTTGACCGCAGGAGTGTTGAGTTTCGTGTCGAACGGATCGATGAAGTCAATCTGGGTGGATGTGCCGTTGATGTAGTCCTCGACAGCGTTGGCGGCATATTCAGAGATGTCGGCGTACTTGCCCTTGTAGGCCAGCTCATTGGCCATTGAGGTCCTGATGCCCTGCTCGTAGAGGGACTTCACGTCGCCGGATGTCCATCCTCTGAGGGCGGCCTCGGCGAGGAGGAAGTAGGACTCGGCCTGCTTGAAGATAGGAAGCGGAGCGGTGTAGATGCCCTTCTGGTTGTCCTTGTCCACCCAGGCGGAGAGATTGCCCCAGTTGTTAGGCTTGCCAGGAAGTCCGCTGGCGAAACGGATTCCGTAGTAGCCGGAATTCTTCTCGACCTTCTTGCCGTCTGTCGTTGTGAACTCGCCCTGGTTCTTGCCCATATACAAAGGCTGGCGAGGATCCTTGAGGCCGGACATCAAGGTCACGAGGTTGGCGTTGAATCCGCAGTCGCCCCAGGCGAACATCAGCCAAAGCTCGTTCTCAAGGCTCTTGTCGATCATAATGTCCTTTCCTCCGTTCGCCAGTGTGTTGGCGGCAGCGGCCTTGGCGATCGCAGGAAGGTCGTAGCCTGCGGCCTTCATCTCGCTTTCTCTCTTGGAGAGACGGAGGGCGATACGCAGTTTCATCGTGTTGGCGACCTTCTTCCACATCTCGAAGTCTCCGTCGCACCAGATGTCGAATGTGCCGAGTCCGGCTTTCTCGTCATCCGTGGCCTTGTTGAATCCGTCAAGGGCCTTCTCGATGTCGTCAAGCATAGTCTGGTAGAGCTGCTGCTGGCTGTCGAACGGGAAGTAAGACTCATACTCGCCGGAGAGGATGGAACTGTGGGCGAGAGGTCCATAGACATCGGTCGTCATCATAAGGCTGTAGGCCTGAACGATGCGCATCACACCAGCGAGAGCCGGCTCGTTCTTGCCGTCAAGAGTCTCGATGAGACGCCTTGTGTTGTTGAACACGTGGAGATAGTGGTTCTCGTACATACCACCTGAATGGCCTCTGTTCTCACCCATATCACCGTTTGAGAAGTTTCCGTTAGGGGTCATAAAGTAACCGCTGTAGAAATCCACTGTGAGGTTTGTCCAGAACTGGAACATATTCTGCTGAGGAGGGTAGCAGTACTGCATCGGCTCAGCGCACTGGGATGAAAGCGGAAGGTCGCCCGGATTCACCTGAACATCGCTGGTGTTCATCTTCTCGAAGTCGCCTGTGCAGGCAACGATTCCGAGTCCGAACAAGGCCGCTACTGAATATTTGAAAATATTTTTCATTGTCATTGAGATGTTTAGAAGTTGAGTTTAAGATTCAGACCGAAACTGCGTGAGGTAGGAAGGGCGAACATATCGATTCCCTGCCAGCCGTTGCCGGTACCCGCTGAGACATCCGGGTCGCAAGGAGCGTCCTTGTAGATGAAGAACAGGTTGCGTCCGATGATGGAGGCGGTCACGTTCTTGCCGTTGCCGAGGAGGTTGCGGAAGGTATAGCCGAAGCTGAGCTCGCGGAGGCGTACGTTGGTCGCGCTGTAAACGTAGTTCTCGTTGGCGTAAGGTGAGTTGAAGTTGCTCGCGCCTGTGGTCTCGTACCAGGCCCTTGGGTCGAAGGAGACTCCGTCAACGGTGACCGAACCGGCGTCGCGTGCGTCACCTGACCTCTTGGAGACTCCCCATCCGTCAAGGGTGGCCTCGGTCATTGAGATGACCTTGCCTCCGAACCTGGCGTCGATGAGCATCGAGAGAATGAAGTTCTTGTAACGGAACGTGTTGTTCCATCCTGCGTAAACCTTGGAGTTCATATTGCCCGCGTACTTGAGCTGGTCGTTGTTGTCATCGCCGAGGACAGGCTCGCCCTTCTCGTTCTTCTGGAGCTTGCCGCTTTCGTCCTTGAGAAGCTGGCGGACGTAGAGGTCGCCGTAGGAACCACCTTCGGTGAGGATGATCTTGGCTCCGCCGAAGTTGGAGAGCGTAAGTCCGTTAGGAAGGTCGTCAACGAGCTCCACGATCTTGTTGTCATTGTAGGAGAAGTTGATTCCGGTCTCCCAGCTGAAGTCATTGCTGAACTGCTCGTACCAGCTGGCTGTGAGCTCGATACCCTGGTTCTGGACGTTACCCGCGTTCACGTAGCGGTTGCGCAGTCCGGACTCGTAAGGAGAAGCGACGGAGAAGAACTGGTTCTTCGTGTTGGTCTTGTACCAGGTGGCGGAGACGTTGAGCCTGTTGTTGAAGAAGGCACCGTCGAAACCGGCCTCGATTGAGTGTGTCATCTCAGGTTTGAGAGTCCTGAACGGAGCGCTGTCCGGAGCGGAGATTGATCCCTGTGAGCCAAGGCTGTAAAGCAGGTTGGTCATATAGACAGGAACATCGTTACCCACGATGGAATAGTTGGCGCGCACCTTGACGAGGTCAACCTTAGGGCCGAGGTCCGCGAACTTGTTCAGAAGGAAGCTGGCTCCGACAGATGGATAGAAGAAGGACACCTTGTCGGTGAAGGCGAGGGTTGAGGACCAGTCGTTACGCGCGGTCACATCGATGAAGAGACCGTCTTTGTAGCCGAACTGGGCTGTGGCGAACACGGCGTTCAGACGCTTCTCCGTATTCCAGTGGTCACCCTTGCCGACGGTTGACATATTCCCGTAATAGTTGTTGGGAGTGAATATGTTAGGGTAGTAAACATTACCGTTGCCAGGAGAGGTGAACTGGGTGCCTTCAGCCCAAAGGCCGACCGTGCCGGTCTTGCTGTGGGTGAAGCTGGAACCCGCTGTCACCGCGAGAGAGAAGGTGTCGTTCCAGTTGTGGTTGTAGCCGAGGAGGACATCGCCGTACATCTGGTCGCTGAAGTAGCGGTTGTCCTTCATTCTGCCCATAGGGTAGAGGTTGGCGATACTTGAGGCGTAGGCGTTGTGCACGAAGTGCTCCTCACCTCTTTCATAGCGGAGACGGCCCTGTACGTAGAGGTCTTTGAATATGTCCCATCTGACGCTGCCGCCGAATTCGTAGCGGTTGCGGTCAACGACAGGCTTCTGGCGGTTGAGCACCCAGTAAGGGTTGCTGTACTGCTGGAGACCTGTGTTTGTCCAGTTCTGGATGTTGCAGCTGCGGGTCGCGTCATAGACCTCGAAGTTATCCTTATAGTAGTTCCAGTCCTCGCCTCTCGGGAAGAGATACACGCCTGTCAGAGGGTTCCAGAGGAATCCCGCCGCCGCCTGGTTCTCGATGTGCTGGTTGGTGTACTTCGCGTTGGCCTCGACCTTCACGTTCTCAAGGACCGTGAAGTTGACCTTCGTGTTGAAGTTGTGGCTTCTGTACTCGTTCTCCGGAGTCATACCCTCAGAGTAAACGTTGCCGTAGGAGAAGTAGGCTCCGAAGGAGTCGTTTCCGCCGGAGATGGCGATCGAGTTGTTGGCCGTGAAGCCTGTGCGGTAGAACTTCTTGGCATAGTTCGGAGCCTTTGAGGAGAGCTTGTCGCCCCAGCTGTAGGTTCCGTTGTCAGACATTCCGTAAGTGTTCTGGAACTCAGGGAGGACCATAGGAGTGTCGGCTGTGGTGTTGCTGGACACCGTGACGTTCACCTTGCCCTCGGCCGCTGACTTTGTGGTGATCATAATGGCTCCGTTGGCGGCCACGGCACCGTAAAGCGCCGCCGCTGAGGCTCCTTTCAGGAGGGTGATGGACTTGATGTCGTCCGGGTTGATCGTGGACATTACGTCACCGCCGTCCCTCTCGCCGCCGTAGTTGGAGGCTACCTGTGAGGAAGTGATGTTCTGCATCACAGGCACACCGTCCACAACGATGAGAGGCTGGTTGCTTCCGTTGATGGACTTGTTTCCACGGAAAAGGATCTTGGATGATCCGCCGGCTCCCGTAGAGTTAGGAGTGATGACAAGACCCGCGCTCTTACCCTGGAGGGAGTTGATCATATTGATGCTCTTGATGTCGTTCACATCCTTCCCTCCGACAGTCTCGGCGGCATAGGTAAGGCTTTCTGATTGACGCTCCACACCCATCGCGGTGACGACAACTCCCTTGAGAGCCATCGCTTCCTCCCTGAGGACGATGTCCAGTGTAGCTTGGCCGTTCCAGACAATCTCCTGTGTTTCGTAACCGATGATGGAAACTGTGATCACATCATTGGCTTTCACGTTGTTAAGTTTGAATTTCCCGTCGATGTCAGTGGTCTCGCCCGTAGATCCACCCTTGACAAAAACGGCTGCGCCGATGACCGGGCCATTGGCGTCCTTGACTGTACCGCTGACGGATCCGACCCTGTTCTGGGCACCCGCCGCGGCAGAGAACGATACAAACAGAGCGACAGCAGCCACAACAGCCGCCATTCCTCTGAATATCGAAGACTTGATTCTGTTTAACATAATTTTAAAATATTGGTTTTGTTGTGTGTTATGTATATTTTCTTTCTTGCCTCTCTTTCTCATCATCATCATTTTCTTCTTCTTCTTCTTCTTTCTCTTTGTCACTTCAGCCTCTTTTGTGAGTCCTATCTCTCCTGCCTCTTTCACTTCTTTCGTTTCTTCCATCCTCTCTCAGCTTCTTCTCTCTCGCTTTTTTGCTCCTTTTGCCTTTCCGCCTCTTCTCCCTCTTCTGTTCACAAGTCCGGTCAATCTTAGGAATGTTTGCCACAACCTCCAGATTAAGCCTCGGTATATTTATTCATTATTCATTGTGCAAAGTAAAGTATCATTTTGTAAAAAAACAAGACCTTTTCTTTGAAAATGATATGCTATGGTTGAATTTTGTTAAAATTGTTAACGAAATCGATTGCTTGACTTTTATCTGTTGATTCTATGTCCTCCTCTCTGCCCTCCTCTCTAACCATTCCCCAGCCGCATTTATTCTTTCTGCATCTTCTTTTAATCCTCTCGCCTTCCGAAGTCCCCTGTGCGCCACTTCCGTTCTCCCGGGTGTGCGATTCCCTTCGCACTTGGAATCCGTTTGCGATGTCTGTCAGCCACTTGCGCTTCCAGGTACGCGGAGAAAGTCTCACCTTGGAGCCCCGACACACTCTGTGGCCCCCTGCACGCCACTTCCGTTCTCCCAGGTGTGTGATTTTCTTCGCACCTGGAGTCCGAAATGACGGATGTTCAATGATTTGCAGTTCCAGGTGTGACTTAGTCGTGGAATATTTGGATGGTTTGCTGATTTGTTTGTACCTTGCCGATGGAAGAGGAGGAAATTCCGCCCTTGAATATTAACTTAAACTAAATGTGGCGTTTATGGTTGAGGCGAAAGATTTGAACGAAAGAAAAACTGGACTGGAACCAGTGAAAGGGCAAGAGGAGTCAGCGTGGTTCCATATCTGCTCGCAAGGTCTGGAGGGCGTAGATTTGTTCCCGGATGAGAAAGCCTTCATAGTTGGGGTGAACAAGTTCGCGGCGGCCTTCAAACTATTCGGAGAAGAAGTGGAGGTCTCGATTCTTGTGCTCGTGTCAACCCATTTCCATTCATTGGCTTGGGGACGGAGAACGGATGTGGTCAGGTGCGCGGAAAGATTCAAGAAAACTATCAGTATGTATTATTCGTACCGCTTCGGGACATCGAAAGTGATGAGCAGGGTGCGGGTCAAGGTCGAGAAGGTTGATTCTGAAGAGAGCCTGAAGAATGTTGTGGGTTACATCCTCAACAATCCGCGAAAACATCACGAGACGAGCAACCCGTTCTCTTATCCTTGGAGTTCCATCCTTGAATATTTCGCCACGGAAGGATATTCATCAGTCTTACGTCCAAGGATTGCCAATATCCTTCCGTGGCAGAAACCGAAAGTTATCGGAACGAGCCGTCCGGTTCCGCGATCCTGGAAACTTTATGCCAACGGGATGGTGACATTCAGCTCATTCATCACGACCAAGCGATTGGAATCGGTGATCAAGACAATAGGCTCGCTATCATACTTGGTGAACAAGGCGGACCTGCACGCCAATCAGGGAGAAGCGGTCCGCTACCCAGTCAATGACCGGGAGGTCAGGAGCGCGGTCGCGCGAATATGCCCGATGATGTTTCCTGACACCATCGGGCGATTGGACGATTCTGTTCTTGCCCCGGTTCGAAACACAGGCTATTGTCTGAAAGAGATGCGGAAAACCATCGGCTCCGCGGCTGAGGATATGCTGGCGAAACTCAATTCCAATCAAGTTGTAGAGTTGAGGAATATCCTGTCAAGCCGCTATGGATTCCCCTTGAAGATCGTTGACCGTGTGCTTGGCTCCGGTTCCCCATAGTGGAGTTCTTTGCGACACATAGAATATTCATTTGATACAATGGGGAAAAATAAGAAAAGAGTCACACGAAGGTTCTCGGTGCATTTGAAAAATGCGGCCTTGAAACAGATCTGGTGAAAAGAAAACGTACCAGCCGTGCGGAACGGTCGGTACGTTATGGAATCGGTACGTAATGGAAAGGGTGATTCCAAAACCTCTTGTATGGATGCTACCTCTTGATGGTTTCGATCTGCTTGTCGGTGAGGTGGAGGTCGATGGCGCAGTTCAGGCTGGTCTTCAGGTTTCCGTAAAAGCCGCCGGCGTACATCATCGTGGCGGTTTGGACCTTCACGAAATCCACGCCTGGAAGATGAACAGGTTTGCCGTCCTTGTCCACGGCCCAGTCGATGTCGAATGAGGATCTGACTTCATCCTTGGGATCGGAGTTGCTGACATAACCGTAATCGTACCATTGGGTCGCGCCAGGGAACATTCCGTTCATCTGTGTGTTGCTTGGCAGCTGGGTGACACCGGTGAAGGTGATGGTCTTACCTTCATCGCTTTCTCTCAGCCAGTATGGCCATACCGGAATCGTGTTGGACATCGAGCCGCTTGACAGGGCTCCTGAGACACCATTTATGGTGTAAGTGATGTAATCGTTCACCTCTTTTCCCATACTGGCTGTCGTGAGGAAGTTGTCCGGACGGTTGTAGATGACAGTGAGGTTTGACAGAGTGGTCGTCTTGCCGTATTCGCTTCCGGCGATCTCGTACCATTCGTCCTCGTCAGGCTGTCCGTTCTGGTTTGCGTCGAATGCTACATAGACGATTCCCGGCGCAGGATAGGACATATTGTTGGCGTAACTACCGATGCGGAAGTCGCGTAGGCCGCTGACATTCATCACTGTGTGGTCGAACTTGAACACGATGTAGCCTCCCAAAGGACCAAGGGATAGACCTGTGTTTGAAGTGCTGAAATCCTTGTTGATTTGCTTGCTAATTGTTTCCATCGCGGATTTCTTCGTGTCGGTCATCCCGAAGAACGGATTCCCGGCTCCGACAGAGGAATACGGAGCGAGCCCAAGATCGATGACCTCGGACAGGAAAGGTGAATATTCATCTTTCTCCATCTCGACGTTTACCTTGGAGGCACTGGCCATAGAGATTCCGCTGTCATCGGTGACGGTCAGTGAGACTTCATATTCACCGGTCTCAAGTTTGATGAAATTCAGGGTGCTTCCGTTTCCGGCATCAGTTGCCTCTGTATCATTCGGGCCTTTGACTGTCCAGGCGAAGACCGGGTTCTTGTCGAAGCCAGTGATCTCCGGGGCGATATTCAGAACCTTGCAGCGAGGGGTAGTGTAACTTTCGGCGAGGGACATTGAATATTCATACCCTGCCTGGGTGATGTTGATTGTCAGCTCCTTGCCGCTTTCTGCTTGAAGGAGGGTGACGCTTCCGGCCTCACGGGCCTGTGTGGAGCTGTTCTCAGTCACATTGATGACCAGAGCGGTCTGCTCGATGGTGGCTGGAGCCCATTCCGGGGCGGATGTGACCTCATAGGCCACGTTGGTCGTGCTGCTCCCGGCGGTCTTGGTTGATGTCACCAGAATTGTCTGGGAGCATCCTTCGGCCGGAGCCGCGATAGCGCTGTCCTCAGCCTTGACGGTGAACTCGTAGAGTACTTCCGGATCTTTGTCATCGTTGCAGGAGATGAAGGCGGAACAAGAAACTGCGATGAGTAGTAACGTTTTGATTGTTGAATGCTTCATAATATTGTGTATGATTTATGAATGATCGTGGAAATAATGTGTAGGAAATAGGGATTACGGATTGATGTTAAAATATTCCAAGATTAGGATTTCACACATCTAACAGCATACCCGTCGCTGCGCGTGCCGATATCCTTTCTGATGACAGGCCGTCTTTCGTATGGAGAGATGTATATGGAGAGTTCGTAGGCGTTTCCGATGCCTGTCGGAGCCGTGCCGGACCAGATGTTGGCGGCGAATCCGGAATTTTTCAGGCAGCCTCCACCGTTCCTGTAGCGCAGACCGTTGTATGGAATCACGCCAAGAGGCGAATAATCGGTCGTGACCTTGTCCAAGCCCTCCCATATGAACTTGCCGTTCTTGTCGTATGGCACCTGCCATCCTTCCGGGCAGGGATCGAATGGGGTTTTCGTGCGGTTGGCTCCACACCAAAGCGTGTCACATTTCCTGACAACCATAGGCACGTCTCCACAGAACCAATCGTGGTACGAACTTACTCCGAGCAGCACTTCCATCGGCTTCATCACAGATTTCGCGAATCCCGTTGTGGAAAGGTCGTAGTCGGACATCATAGAACGGATGCCGGTACCTCCCGATTGGGAGCCTTCGGTCAGCACGTTGCCGACGGAATCGTAGATCGGCTTGCTGTCGAAATATTTATAGTCAGTGCTGTTGTCTCCTCTGAAACTCCGGTCACCCGGGAATGGATCCTTGCGTCCCCACTGGTACATCAGTCCGCAGGCGGCCAGCGAGTCGGCGGTGCTGCTGCCTATCACCCAGCTGTCGTTCACAGCCCCAAGGTTCCGGTCCATAAATATGTAGTCGGCGATGCCGTCGGCGTTGTTGTCCCAGGAATATGTCTTACCGTAGGAAACCTGCTCTGCGTCAGGGTTGTATCTGGTAACCCACACGTGCCAGCTCCAGCGGATCTCCCCGCCGATCCTTAGACCGATGACAGCGTTGCCTACCTTGTCTGAGGTCGAGACGATCATTGCGGAGGCCTCTGGTGAGTTTCCCTCGATAAGTCCGACATTGGTGATGAGACCGGGAGTATCCTGCCACAGCAGTTCCGGCACTGGTTTCAGCCCGGTAAGCTCTACATTCCCAAGCAAATCCGTGTAAAGCGCCCAAATGGCGTAGGCCTTTTTAACCGGAATGTCAACCGAAGAACCAGGCTGCACCATATAGCAGTTCGGTGAATATGCCGCCTTGACGTATTCCTCGTTCTGATCCGGTTTCGGCTCCGGCTCAGGTGTCGGAATCGGTTCCGGCTCCGGATAGACATTCGGATTGTCATCGTTGTGATAGACACACGAGACGCAGCAAGCCGCGGCGACTAAAAATGTCAGTATGTTCTTGAATATCATTGCGTAAAATAATTGATCATTGATGCTGCTCCGGTCTCACCCGCACGTGCAGGTCACGCGCCGCGAAGACTTCCGTCGAGGTCTCGCCGAGCCATCCGCAGTACTGGTTGAGGCCGGTATAGACCCTGATGAAATCCACTCCTTGAAGGTGGACGGGCTCACGTGTGTCAGGATCGACAGCCCAGTCGATGTCGAATCCGTTCATCCAGCCGCCATCTTCGTCAGTGTCGTTGTTCGGGTAATTGTCAACGTAAGCCCCATACTTGAACATATATTGAAGGTAATACGTCCCGTTCCCCGAAACGTCCTCGGCGTTCTTGGGCAGCAGGGTTCCGCTGAAGGTCATCTTGTCCTCCGCAAGCCATTTTGGCCAGTAATCCTGATCGTGGAACTTGTTCTTATAGACATAGTCCGTCCGCCCGGCGTTGTCCTCCCACCTGACATATTCAATGTCGGTCAGTGTCCCGTCTTCTCCCGGCACGGCGGTGTGATCCGCGGAAGGACGGAAGTAAGTTATTGAATATCCGAACCTCGCGGCCTCGTTCGTGTACCACGGATTCTTGTCAATCTCGTACCATTTGTCATCCGGCTTCCCGTTCTGGTTCTCGTCGAACATCACCATCACGATCCCCGGCTCGCAGCTTCCGGCGTCAAGTCCGTCGTGAGCCGCGCTGCGGAAGGCGTTGCCTTCGATGCGGAAATCCTGCTCGCCAGGAGAGTTGATGACAGTGTGGTCGAACCCGAATGTGACATAGCCTCCGTAGGCACCGAGAGAGACCCCGGCTCCGTAACTGCCTGCCAATGACTCCTCTGCCTTCTGGACCATCGTCTTTTCGGTGTCACCTTCCTGATAGACTGGCATCTCGTTGATGAACTGTCCAGGGGCTGGCCGATATTCATAGACGTGTGCGATGTAAGGGCTGTATTCAATCTCCTCGTTGACCACGTGGATCGTCATCGGATGCACAATCGGATTGACTGGATCGTCAATGGTGAAAGTGACCTCATAGACTCCCGGGTAGCGCATCAGGAATATGCAGTCCTTGCTTTCGCACAGCAGGGAATCGGCTCCGGAGGCCGTCTTGACCGTCCAACTGTACCGTTCTCCCGTGTATGCCGGCTTCAAGACCAAAGTCTGCATCCTCGCGACCTTGTACACATCGTCCAGTCCGAGGCTCACATACGGAATCTCGACCTGACACGCCACAAGAAGCGGAATGATCAACGAATATGTCGCCAAACGTCTCATTTAGAACTCTTTTTGCGATCAAGGAACACCATATGCGCGGGAATATCCCCGGTCCTGACACTCCATTTGTGCACCCCCTCTTTGGAGTAGCAATGCAGTACCCCGCTCGAAACGTAATTCTTCGCATCTGTTATGAATATGTCCCCGTTCTTTGGATGAATCGCCAAACCGTATGGAATCACGATGTTACGTTCGGTCCCGTCAGTGATGAAACTGCGTGAGACCACTCGCTTCTCCTTAACGTTGATGATGGCGTAAGTCACAGTGTTCTTGGAAGTCTGATTGCTGTACTCCACACTGTAAACATAGAGCGAATCACCGTGCAAGGCCATATTCGACGCTGGGATATTCATAGCCTCCGCGACCTTGTAGCGTCCGCCGGATGGCTCCAGCCGGTAGAGGTTCGACGGAATGTCATCGTAATTGCCTCTGGACGAGACCCAAAGATTCCCGTAGGCATCGGCCTTGATCCGGCTGAGATTGATCGCCACGTCTATCTGATAGACCTGCCTCATCGATTCCAGCTCGACCACGGAGACGGTTGAGTCGTAGTTAGGTGCCCTGTAGCCACCGGAGTTCGCCACGTATGCACGACCATTGACAATCGCCAGTTCGTCAGGCTGATAGCCCACTGTCGCCTCTCCTACAATCTTGTAGTCGCTTAGATCCACCTTGAAGACCGCGCCTTTCCGTGCATTCGGATCCATCGCCACTGGGCCGACGTAGGAGGAAACGTAGGCATATTTCCCTCTGAATCTGATGTAGCGGCAGTTCGGAATGTCGATTTGTGTGATCCTCTTTGTGGTGTAGGCATCCATCACCTCGATCTTATGCGAGCAGTTTATGACCGCGAACAACTTTCCGTCGTAGATCTGGATGTCGTTCCCCACGTCACCGAGCTCCTTCACCACATTAGGATTCTTCTCGGCGTATATTCCTCTCGCATAGACCGCTGTCCTGTAGTCCAGATAGTCCAGGTCAGCCTTGTTGCTGCCCATATTCCCCTCGTTCAGAAGGTACATCCCGATCGGATCCGCGTCCGGCTCCGGCTCAAGGTCAAGAACGTCATATTCTGTGGGATTGACAAGCTCGATCTTCCGGCACCCCGGTGAGAGGGTCAGGAGAATGGCGGCCGCCAAAGGCAATATATTCTTGAATATATTCATTTACAATTCAATGCTTGCGGTGAATCGGAAATTGGTCTTCGGCATCGGGTAGTTCAGCACCACGTCGTAGTCTTGGCCGAAAAG
>CAVKYA010000007.1:25517-26942 GCA_963660255.1 Bacteroidaceae bacterium
TGCGAATATCTGGTAGGGTAGGGGAATGTGCCGTCGCTTTCGGTCGGCATATAGAATGTCGCGTCGAGGGTGTTCCACTGGAAGTCGTAGGCAAGCGAGACCTCCCAGTTGTCAAGTATATTATAAAGGTTGGCGCAGGATACGTACATTTCCTTCTGCCTGTAGGTGTTCTTCGTTTGGATCAGCTTCGCGTCCTGATTCTCGTAGTGAGTGTAGTCGGCGGCGTACTTGGCGTTGACCAGAGATCTGAATTTTGGTGTCCATCTGTTCGTGAAAGTGCCTTGGATGAACGAGTTGGTGTCCCAAAGCCTCTCTCCGTTGCGGAACACATTGTTCACGATCGCCCCCGGAATGCCCCTCTCGGAGTTGTATGAATATGCCCGCACGGTCCACCGTCCTTCGTTCAGGACTCCGTGCAGCGCGGCCTCAAGCCTTGTGGCGTTGATATCTCCGTTATGCCTGACGGTGGTCGTGTCATAGACGATTTCGCCCAAGGAGTTGCGGCGGCGGTAACGGAACTTGTACTTACCCGTGGCGTTGACCCATTCTCCGCTGAACGAGGCGCTTACGGCATCCGAGATCTTGTACTCGCTTCGGATGGACGGGTTGATCAGGCCGAACGATCCTGTCTTCATCGTGGCCTTGAAGTTCGCGTTCCGGCCATTCTCGAATCGTGGTCTGCGGGTTGTGATGTAGATCGTTCCTGAGGCTCCGAAATCCTTGGCTGACTGGAATATGTCGCTTTTCTGTCCGTTGTACAAAGAGATCTCTTCCACGTCATCGAGAGAGAAACGTCCCAGATCCACCTGCCCGTTCTGGGCGTTGCCGAGCTGGATTCCGTCATAGAACACGGCCATGTGATTTGTGCCCATTGACCTGATGTTCACGGTCTTGAGACCACCGACTCCGCCGTAGTCCTTCAGTTGTATTCCTGAAAAATAACGGATCGCGTCGGCTACTGAAAAACTGTTCAGCCTTTGTAGATCTTCTTCCTTAAGGGTCTGTGCCGGAATGACTTCCCTGTACTTGTATTCTGCCGGGGCGCCGATTATCACGGCCTCCTTGATCACCTGTACGCTATCCAATGAGACATCTTTCCGGTGAACCGAGGTTGTGTCGCCGGAAGTCTGTGCAAAAGCCACCAGTCCGCATCCGAGGAGACAGACCGAGACTATGAGACGGTATATTCGTTTCATAAATTTATCGTCCGGCCACCGCCTGTGATCCCGCAGGCAATGCCGTAAAGTTCCGCGAAGGCAGGTCTTCTGACTTGTTCCTGACGCGGCGCCTTCCCGGTTTGTGGACAACTGAATATTCAGCGTCCTGCCAGTGGCATAAGAAAGCCGCGTCATTTGAAAATGAACTCACAGCAGCGGGTACTGTCCCGGACTCGCACCGGATTCCCTTTTGATCCTTGGCCTCAAA
>CAVKYA010000008.1:0-26452 GCA_963660255.1 Bacteroidaceae bacterium
TCGCAAGGCTGCTTGACTAAAATTAGATACAATGATAGTCAGGCCATCCATAGCGTTCAGCGATTTCTCGGACTCCGCAAAGAGAGTCACTGTCCGGAGCACGAAGGGCAGAACCATTTTTTCTTCTAAATCACAACACAGCAACATAACGACTCCGGCACGAGCCGTGAGCCGCAACGCCTTGTCCAAGCTCTCCCAGTCATACAAGCAGCTTTCCGATTCCCAGATGAAGTGCTGGGAGACTTTGGCAGGTAAGATGATCGACTTTCGGCAATGCGGAGGAATGGATTACGTTCTTGATACAAGTGTTCCGGACATAGAATATACATATTAACCAATAACTACAATACCATTGTTTAACCATTTTAATATCATTTACAATGAAGTACATTTCTTCTAACATATCGGTATAAGATTGATTATCAGCCATTTATTTGTAAATAATCAGGCTTTTCCGAGTGATGGGTAACAAACTGGTAACAAGAACTTCTGAAATATCTATGGATATTCAGTGCTTACAGATTTGCACTGCGGGGCAGAGTTGTGCGGATATTTCGGCTTGTTTAGGCTCGCAACTTCTGCTTTTCAGCTAGCGAACTTTCAAAAATATCTTGAAAAAATCTGCCTTTGGACGGCGATTTTTCCTATCCGCGCCCTTTTTCAAGGCAAATATAGACAAAATATAGGGCTTTACAAGCCAGAGGCCCCGACATCGTTGATGCCAGGGCCAGCTGCTTGAGAGGGACTGGATACCCAGTCGGAAGGATTAACCGCCTGCTTCCACGGTGTACTTGGCTTCAGCCAGCATTTCGCCCGACTTCTCGCCGGTAACGCCGTTGATGTAGTAGTAGCGGAAGAAGACCTTCGGAGCGGCGGCACTGAGGGCACCGTTCTTGGCCTCGTAGTCGGCCTTGATGTTGATGGCCTCTGCGCTCGGCTCTTCTACTAGCTTGATCTGGGTGGCCTTTGAGTAGGCACGGGAAACACCGTTGGACTGCCCCTCGGATGCTTCAATCAGCAGGTAAATGCCGCCGCTGTCAGA
Organism: Bacteroidaceae bacterium; assembly: GCA_963660255.1. Taxonomy (GTDB): domain Bacteria; phylum Bacteroidota; class Bacteroidia; order Bacteroidales; family UBA932; genus Cryptobacteroides. The sequence continues at coordinate 1,043 of CAVKYA010000008.1, forward strand.
GATGGCCTGGTCAAGTTTGAAGGTGAAGGCGTTGTTGGTGCACACGACTGTGGCAGTCGAAGGAGACTCCACGCCGACGAGGCTTGGAGGAGTGACCATCACATTGCCTCCGCAGGTGACAACCCAGAAGTTGAGACGGGTGAAGAGGTTCGACCCGGAGATCTTGGCCTTAGTGCCGAGGACACTGCGGCCTTCCTGAGAGAGCGCGAGTTTGTTCCAGGCGAGGATTTGCTCGCTGGTCAAACTCTTCCACTTGGTGGTGAGCATCTTGAAGACGCTCTTGACTTTGGCCTGGTCACTGGTACGGACACCGGAACCATAGCCACGATTCTTGATGTACTTCCGGCCTTTCATCTTGGCCGCGGTCACGCCCTTGGCGGAACCGGACATCTCCTCGAACGCGATACTTGGAATGTATTTCACGGTCTTTTAAGATTAAGTAGGTTAAACATAAAGTATAGTATTGCAAAAGCAATCAATAAGATAGAGACTCCGCCAATCCTTATGAGGAGCGCCTGCCAGACGGACAGTCGCTTTTCCACCTCGACGGTTTCGGTGATTATCTTATCACGGTAAACCAGCGAATCCCTGTAAACAATCTGTTTTTCAACGGTCACAGGCTCTCTGACGGATTTTGTTTCCAACGAATGGGTAAGCACTCCAGCCGACACGGAAGCCTCGGATTTGGCATATTTATTCTCCAGAACCGAAACCGTGTCGATGGTGGCCACTCTTTCCACTATGACCGGCAGCTCCACATAGGCGGTATCATACACGGTCTTCACCTCCGTCTTGACTTCCACTCTGGTACTGTCCGAGGAAGGAAGCGTCCGGACAGTACCGCAAGCGGAAGCGGCGAAAAGAAGAAGCAATGGCAGAACGGCTCTCATAGGTTTATAGGTTCAGGTCTGTTATTGAAGTTTGTCTTGTTTATGGCGGAGTTCATTCTCAAACTTCCTGAACTTGGTGTCATAGGATGCTTTCACTCCCAGTATGGCACCGCTCAGGACCAGCAGCTCGCTCACAATCGAAATCGCCGATGAAGCAATCTCCCCCAGCGGCGGAACGAGGAACAGGCACACGGCGGCAATCAGCACTCCTGCGGAGAAACTGGCGATGGCGATTGCGCCTTGAAGTTTTGTGAGTTCTGCTTGTGCCATAGTCCGTTTATTTGTTGTCGCTGTAATCTGGAATGTCGGTTTGGTCAAGGGCGATAAAGGCCTTGACGAACTTGGAAAAGGTCGCCCCGGTATCTCCGCTGATGCCGTCCTTGCTGATTGTCAATATACCCTTGCTGATTGCAGCCGGATAAAACTTGCTGCCATAGGTGTCCGAAACACTATTGGTGTAGATAACAGGCAGAAAGTCAAGGCTCAAATCCTGGAGTCCGGGAAGACTGACCACAATGTCCTCTTCCGTCTCGTCAAAGGTGACGGAGGCTGCTGTCATTGCCAGCATCGCCCAGCGGTCAGAGCGGGCATATTGAATGTCATAGCCGCTCAATGCTCCCCGATTTATTGTGGGAGTGACAGAGACTGCGGTCTGAAGGCTTACTTCGCCCACCACATTCTTCGGGAAGAAAGCGCTGAGGACGCAGATGGTGTACTCCCCGAGCGGCTCGTACTCCAGCACCGGCAAAATGCAAAGCGTCCGATCATCCTCAAACCACGCTTTTGTGGCGGTAATATCGTGAGCGCCGCCTTTAGTATTAAGCACATAGACTGCCGCTTCGTGACTGTTCCCGAGTTCGATGCCTGTAAAAGTAAGGCGAAGCACTCCGGCGGCCAGATAGTCAGCATTGGTGGTCTCGACGGTGAAACTGCCGTTCAGAAAGAGAATCTTGGAATCCAGGAAACACTTGAACGATATGTCAGAGGGATTAACCCCGAAGTTTGTCTGAATGGGAGAAATCATTGTGTCTAAGTCTTACAGGTTAGGAAATCGAAAAGCCTATGCCGGTGTCGAAGAGTTTCACGGAAACGGAGTTCATCCCGGTGAGGTTTGAAACCTTGATGGCCCGCTTTGAGTCTATTGTGGTCAGTTCCACAGTGTCCAGCTGAAGCCAGAGTCCCGAACCTGTCTGGCCACGGCCTACAAGGAACATCTTGAAGTCGGGCATTCCCTCTGGGACGGACTTCGGATAGACGATGTGGGAAGTTGAGCCGTACTTGCCCATAGAGCCCGTCATATAAGCGAGAGACGGCGAAGGCGACATCTCCAATTCAAACGCAGAAATCTGGTCGGTTCCGCTGCCCTTGATGGGATTCTCTGCGATGTCCAGCCGCCCTTCAACATCAATTATAGGCTCGTTGTTCCTGACAAAGAAGCCAAACAGGAAGATATTGTTGCCCGTGTTTGAGAAACCGTCGTTTCGCTGACCGGCGGCCATTGTCCAGAAACTCTCCTTGATATGGCACTCGTTCACGCCACCTGCGAGAGTGTTCTGATAGCAACACGTCATCGCCAAAGGGATGTCGATGTCAACATCCAGCGGGAACCCGTCGATGAGGCAGCGCCAGTCTGCATCTCGCTGGGAATCAATGGTGCCGCCAATCCGCAAATGCAGAAATGTCCAACGGTCGTGGATGACGCAGACATTGTCCGTCCCCCAGGTAAGGCACTTTGTCCCCTGCTTGATGTTGAGAGAGGCGGTAACGCCTTTCGCAGTATTCGCTCCCCGGGCCAGCTGGCAGTAAAGCGCGTGGATGTAGATGATCATCTCCCCGTGCTCATCGAAAGCTGTCATCTTCTCGATGCAGAGGGTGTTCTTGTCCTTAATCCACGATTTCAGCACGGTGCCGCCGTCAGAAACATATGGACTTCCGTTCTTGGCTCCCCGGTCCACATAGCGCATCATTACGCCGGTTTCTACGCTGCGGTCAATGGCGAGGTCGGGGACAACGATTTCCAGCACCTCAGCGGCCAGATATGCGGCGTTAGTGGTGTCATATGTGAACTTTGCGTTGAGAACGACATAGTTGTCAGATTGATAGTCCCTGAACTGTATCGTACCCGTCCCGAAGTTATTTGATATGCTGTTGAACATTGTGCAAATCTCCTATGGGTTAATAGAATACGCCAGTGCCGAACACCTCGGAAGGCTTGATGTACTTACCGCCACGGTGCGCGAATGTAATCTGGCTCTTTCCGGACCTGTTTATTGTCTGTATCTGATATGACTGCGGATGCAGGGAACCATCCTCACCTGCGCCACGGGCAAGAACGAAAGACTGGCCGATTAAATCAGCCGGCAGAGGTGCGTCCAGATACGCATACGAGGAAGCCACATTGCTATTTCCCAGACAGAGGGCATCAACGTAGAGTACCGGAGAATCCGTTGAAAAATCCACGTCGATGGAAGAAACGTGCTGTTCGGCGGTCTCGTCCAGATTGTCTTCGGTGATGCGCATACGTGAGACGTATGAGCTCTCGCTTGTAACGACCGCCGAATCCTTGAATACTAATCCCGTGAAACCAGTTGAAGTGTCGAGCCAGTATGTCTCGATGAACACCTTGTCACCCGGTACCGGCTTCACTCCGATGGTTTTGAAATAGAGTTTAGTGAGATTTGCCTCGCCCCAGTCATCCTCCGTGTCGGAGGAAATGATGACCGTCTTGGACCAGCCGGAAGAAATGCCGGCAGACTGCGAGCCGGACATCTTCACAACTAATTTATACGGCGAACTCTCGTGCTTGATGCCGCCGAAAACAACGAGCTCAGGAGTGATGACAACTTGAGTATAAGAAACATTCGGAACCGCCACGTTGCCGGAAGGGACATTGGTCATAATGGTCTCTCCGGCCATTGTGCGATTGGCATTGAGCCTGACAAAAAGGTTAAGTCCGGAAATCTCCGCTTTCTGGCCAAGAACACAAGCCCCAGAAGAATGCTCGGCCAGACCGTCCCAGTCCTTGCGCTGTTCATCGGTCAACTTGGCCCAGGTCTTGGATATTTTCGAAAGAGAGGCGCGTCGGGCGACCTGAGCATTGGTCGCCATACCGGATGGGTAGCACTTCAGCGAAAGGATGCTCCGCCCACCTACCTGGCGAGCGGTAACACCCTTTGCTGACCCCGAAAAGCCCCCGAAAGCTATTGACGGCAGAACGATCATAAAAAGTTTAAGTATAGGTTAAGTTTCAGGTCAGAATCGCTTCTTCCCTGTAACAAATATACAAAAACTTTTTCGGTGATTTACAACTATTTACAGCTTTTCACATAAAGCGTAAATATCTATAAATAGCCGTTAATATCCGTAAGAAAACTTGAATGATTTTTCCTTGAATCGACACCTGAAACCGGTCTCGGAATCAAGAAGCAGGTATCGACAATGCGCTTGGTAATCCGGCAAGTTCAAGTGCCAGACATTGCGGAAATCCGGTATCAAGAAGTTCACGCCTTGCCCGGTTGCAGTGCTGCCCGGCAGAGACAGAAAGTTCCGCATCAGGCCAGGGTTCCGTCCATAGCCCGGTCTCTCCAGCTGGAGTTTCAGCAGGTACCGGAAACGTGTGCCGTCAAACTCTTGGCTGAATGTTGAGCGGAATGTAAGGAGCAAAGCGGCTTCAGCTGTTTCTTGTGCGGATACGAAATCGAGAGAGAATACAGGGAATGTCTCTTTCCTGTGAGGCGCAGGAATATGTTCATTTCCCAGCTGAGCAAAGCCGTGATAAGCCGAAACGAAAAGGTTGTAGCCTGATATGGAGGTGGCGGCATCATAAGGCATTCTCTGGCTCGGGACAGGTTGTGCATATTCGTTCCAAAGATGTTGTGTTTCTGGCGGCAGTGTCCGCCACGCCTCCAGAGCCCGGTGATGCAGCCCCGCCTGATTTAACTGTCCATCGGTTCCGGAAAACTCCGGCGAGGCTTTCTTTCGATAGTAGCACTTACCGTTCCGGTGATAGAAAGTCTTGTCGCCGAGGGAAGCCCAGCAATCACTGACAAGAATATCCGGGTAGAATCGAGGCATAGCGGTTTGATGAGCGCCCGAGGGGGCGTTACAAGTCTTAAGCAGGGCCTATGCTTAGCCGTAGCAGAGCAAGCGCGTTAAGTTTCGAGAGCGACATTATTCAGGGTCATATCCAGTTTGTCCACAAAGAATTTTTCAATGAGGGCATCAGGGTAGAAGCCTCCGATGGTCGCTCCGACTTCGGAAACGAAGAAAGTGTTTTTATCCATACTCTCAGTATATGAGCCAAAAATAACCGACTTCAAGTTACGAATAATATGTAAGAATAACAAATTTATCCACAGCGAATTAGCCCTGTTTTGGCACGATTGTAATCACATAATGCTTCGAAGAGGCAGCGGCTTTGCCGCTGCTCTCTGTGTGTTTTTATATCTTCCTTCATTGCGGGCCGAGCGGGCGATGAGGGGCGAATCAGCACCGAAGATGATGCGGGCGAGGAGGTTCAGCCTTTGTCGCCGGGAGTCTTGCAAGAGGTGCGGTCGAGCGGGAGATTTCGTTGGCGTTCGCACCGGTCCTGATGCGGGCAGCCCCTTGTAAGTCTCCCGGCGACAAAGGGCACGGAGCGAAGCGGAGTGTGGTTTCGGAGGCGGTCTGGCAGTGCGGGCCGGGGACGGGTTCTGGAGCGGCGTGGAAGGGAGACGCAAGGCTCCCTGGAACAGCGGAAGAAGCCGTCCCTGTGCGGTGGGCAGACGGCCTCCGGAACCTGGGCCGGGACGGCACATTTCCCGTGGGTGCAGGAAATGTCGTTGGCGCGTGGTACGATGGTAATCTGCACCCTGGTATTGGCCTTGATTCTGACGAGGACGGCTATGATGATGGAGCGGGCGTATCGGCGCAGTGAGTGACGGACTGTGCGGAGACAATAGGCGATTCTGTCGCGTTAGCGATGGTATCGCCTGTGCGCAGGTGTCCGCCACTCTCTGCGCCAGCAGCCGGAACGGCTGCCTCCCCGGCGCCCGGAAGCGTCTGCAAGTGGAGCGGCGGCGACATCTTGCAGATGCTGGAGGAATAGCAGCCGGGATATGACCAAGCCCATAGGGCTTACCTCGGAGGAACGGGGACGAAGACGGGCTGGCAGGCTCTGCCTGACTGCCGGTCTTTGGTCACGGGCCGACCCGCGTCTGGGCGCATAAGGCGGCGGACTTGCTCATACTGCTCCCCAGCTGATTGCGGGTGATGACGGTCGCATATCATCAACGGTGTTCGGTGATGGACTTTGCGGTCACGCAAAGTCCGGAGTTTTGGCTTGAGGGGAGGGGTGGTCCCCTCGCTGGCCGAAACTCCTGTCCGCCGCCGCCTCGCCCGGGAGTTCGGGGCTACCAACCCTCGCAACTCGTTGACGGAGTGAGGTTAACATAATCTAGATTGTGCGCGAAGCGAAAACAGGCGGCGGGGTAAGTGGACCCCGACGTCCTGTTGCACAATCTCGATAGATTATGTTAATCCTCACGGATTCGGGGTTCTAACGGTCGATGTGGCACCACGGTTCCCGGGCGGCTATTCTTCCCCTGTGGGGATTGAGGGGCATAGACAGGCACGGTGGGCGACCGAGCTTGCGAGAGAACCGACCGTGACCTTCTTCTCTTTTATTGTGGGGAGGGCGGAAGGAGTCTGTGCCGGGCTTCGACCGGAACAGTCTCTTCGCGACGGGTGGCGATGGAAGGTTGCCGGTCCGGGCGGCTTTGCCGACCTGACGAGCAAGTACCGCTTTATATTACTCTCGGCATCAGTATGCTATTCGCCATTGTTGCTGTCGGTCGCATCGGGGCGCGGAACGGCCGCGAGTCTGCGCCGCAAGAGCGAAGGAATGTGGCGTAGCTTTAGCGAAGACACATTCAGAGCGGGAGCAAGCAGTCTCGCAGTGGAGTTGCCATAAGTGGAGTTCGCAGGGGCGCGTAGTGCCACGGAGGACGGAACCACAGCGAGTGAGCGCAGCTTTAGCGTAGCGAACTGGCTGTGACAGCTTTTTTCTTGAACGGACGCGGAGCGGACGCATCTATCGGCTCGGATAATACCGTCGGTACAAATGCTCATAATCCTGTTCGCTATCGTGCTGCTACTAATATTTGACTCGGCGATGTGGAAAAGATTGATTATTTTTGTCTGTTTGAAATATACGAGCCCATGAGCCAGACAGATATTACTATCAGTTTTCCATCCGGATTGTTCAAGGATGTTTGCAGGATTATCGAAGCCGCCCGAAAACGCGTGGCCATCAGCGTGAACAGCGAACTGACGCTGATGTATTGGCATATCGGCGAGCGTATCAACAGGGATGTCCTTCACGACAAGAGGGCTGAATATGGGAAGGCAATTGTGTCAACATTGTCAGCACAATTGATAGAGTTATATGGCAGGGACTTCAATTCCAGGAATCTCCACCGAATGATGCAGTTCGCCCGGGAATTCGACGATTTCCAAATTGTGTCAACGCTGTCGACACAATTGCCCTGGTCTGCTTTTCTGGAAGTTTTGCCGCTTGAAGATGCCCTGGCCCGCGAGTTCTATGTGACGATGGCTGCAACTGAGCACTGGAGTGTGCGAGAACTCCGCGAGAAGAAAGACGGGATGCTCTATGAGCGCACTCTTATCAGCCGTAAACCGGAAGATATTGTCCGCGCCGAACTCTCCACCTTAAGGCAGGGAGGGGCCATCTCTCCGGAACTGGTCTTCAAAAGTCCATACTTCCTCGATTTCACCGGCCTCAAAGGATATTACAGCGAGAAGGATTTGGAGGATATGATTATCAGTGGTATGCAGCAGTTCTTGATGGAATTGGGCAGTGGTTTCTCTTTTGTAGACAGGCAGAAGCGGATGATTATCGACGGCGAAGATTTCTATTTGGATCTTCTCTTTTACCACAGGAAATTGCACCGACTCGTGGCTATCGATCTTAAGAAAACCAAGTTCAAGGCCGCTTACAAAGGCCAGATGGAACTCTATCTCCGCTGGTTGGACAAATATGAACGCCAGCCCGGTGAAGAAAGTCCCCTCGGCCTGCTTCTTTGCGCCGCCGGAAACGATGAGCAGATTCAACTCCTCCAGTTGGGAGATGCGGGCATTCAAGTTTCCCAATACTACACCGAACTCCCCGACAAGAATCTCTTGAAGAATCAACTCCAGAAGCAAATCTCCCAGGCAAAACTCAGACTGGAGAACAGTGAGGAAGAGTAAACAGACACGCATTTGCATCCATTCCGCCTACATCTGAGGGAAGTGAGGGATGCGAGAAAAATGAGGGAGACTTCTATGCGTTGGAGGCCAGAAAGCGGCAGATGCCGTCGACGTGAAGATTGACGATGGATTGCTGGCCCTCAGTGGAGAGGAGGAAGGCGCAGTCGCGATGGGAATCCATAAAGAAATTCTCGACTAAAACACTTGCGGGCAGAGTGTGGCGCAGGATATAGAATTCGGCTTCAAGGTCGGGGTCGCCGTCGGTGTAGTCGGTTATGAGACGCTGGCCGGGCAGATGGAATCGGGCGGCATCGTACAGGCAGGTGGCCAGTTTGTCAGCTTGGGTGTCGCCGTGGGTGGTGTATGCAGACCAGCCGGTGACATCGTACCAGCGGTCGCCCATTCCGGCGGCGTTGCAGTGGATGGAGACGAGGATGACATTCTCTTTGCCCACGGCCCGGCAGATAGCATTGACACGGCGGCAACGCTCCGACAAGGGTATATCCTCCTCTTCCGGAACGAGAAGCCGGGCATCGTGACCGAGGTCGTTGAGCGCAGCTACAATCAGAGCTGCTATCTGGCGGTTCCAGAGGTATTCGCGAAGCCTTCCATCGGGGCTTCGCTTGCCGGGAGTGTCGGCCCCGTGACCGTTGTCAATAAGGATTTTCATAGCTGGTTCTGCGTTTAGGTTCGCACCTCTAATTTACACAAAATCAGCGAGTAAAGCAATAACTATTCAATAAATTCTATTCCGAAATCTTTGATTCGGGTTTGTACTCCACTGCACTTGATAACAATGCCCCCTTTGTGTATCAAGTAGGATAAATGTATACATATTGTTGGTGGCATAGAGCTCATAGCGACCAGCAACGGGGTCGTCAAAAAAACGCAACAGAGATGAGTCATCAATGGCGACCTCCATTGCGGAAGCATTTTTATTCATCCCATATTGAACTTGCCATAACGCCCCAGTCATTGTGTCCAGCTTGATTAAATTGTAAATGTTCTCAGTCTTGTACAATTTGAACCTCGGAATCGTCGCCGTATAGGAATCTTGGACAACTTTTGATAGGTTTTCAAGATATAGGCTGTCTTTTGCACTCAATATCGGAGAAGAGTTGGCTATGCTCAACGAATCCGTCTGGGCGTAAGAACAGTACCCAATAAGCATCAAGACCATTATTGTGGTCAGTTTAATCGACTTTTTCATAATCTTACTCGTGCCAATAGTTATTGGATTGACATATATGCTGTTATCCAGTTATCATTCCACGACACCTCACCTTTTTTGTTGGCTGTAATATCGGAAATTGGGACATATATGACTTTCTGTTTACGAATATACTTATCCTCATAGCCATTTGCGGCCCATTGTCTTGTCGTGAGGTTCTGCTTTTCGTCAAAATCCCAGTTGGTTACCAGATATCCGGCATAAGGCGAAGCATTGCCTGTAATCACAAGGCTGTCTACTGTTATACTATGAACACGGTCGTAACTCTGAATCTTCAGTGGGATGTCAGCACGTTCTCGTTCAACGATTGTACTTTTGATGCTTTCAATCTCGCTTTTCTCTGATGATGAATTCTTTTGACCCAACAATCCCAGTAGCAAGGCGAGAATGAAAAGGATGTTCAACAGATAGGAAACAATGTTGATGGCTTTTTTCAATGAAGTGCTCATTTCTCTTTGTATTACAAAGGTTTATATTAGTTCTACTTTCAGTCCAAGCCCTAGACGGTTGGAGATTTCCACCATCTGGGCGTACTTCGTGGCGGTGTCGGAGCAGGTGTTGCAAAACCAGCCATCGCCGACGGGTTTGCTTGGTTTCTGATAGCGGGGTGCCGGATTCTTGAGAATCAGGTTGTCGGCGCAACAGATGATGTTGAGTTCTCGAACCTTTTCAGGTCCGGCATACTTTACGACTTCAAGAAGAGAGTCCAACACTTTTGATGGCTGGATAATGTGTCCGTCCGGAAAGGTGACACGAACCTTGGCACGCGCGCCCTCCGGGGCTTCGACTTTAGGCAGAATGGTTATATCTGAGCCGTCCAGCGGCACAAGGCTTACCGTGAGGTCGATTTCAAGTTCAGCAGCGATTGTTTGGAGATCTGCACATTTCTGGGTTGTTGAACTGTTGGTCATTACATACCAACCGCCGCCAATAGGCTTCTGATATTGAGCATACTTGGCATCCAGTTCTTTTGAAACGATGCCGACCCCAGCGTGGGTAAGTTCAACGAGAGCAACAAGTTCCGGGTCAATCTTATTTATAGTCTTGCTGTATGTCTCGCTGACATTTTTATCCTGAAAAACGGTGCCGTCAGGAAACTCAACGCGAAGAATATGTGTCTTGCTGCGCTTGGGCGGTTCGATGGTGACGGTGGGCGTTACAGAAGCCGTGCTGTTCGCTGGGGCATCATGGGCATAGGGGGCAGACCAGTTGATGGCATTCAGCAATGTCCCCCACTCGTGAAGATTCATTGCTGAAAATCTGTCCCCATAAAAGCGTTCAACCGCGTTCAATGCCGCTGCTTTTTTCGGATATTCGGTATCGAGATAAGGTCGAACAATATCTATCAATTTAGGGTTGGCAATCCTGGTCAGTTTGCCGTTGGCATCGGTGTACTCGGCTTCCCAGTCGTGAACTACAGGCACTTGTTCCTCTTGAGGTTCAGGGTCAACGTGTGCTCCATAAGGGACGGAGGCGTTTTCCTGAAGCAAATGAGGTACTTCCTTGTTATGGGCATATGCCTGTGTCTCGCTTAAAAAGGCTATGTATTGCTTCATCGCAGCGGAATATTCGTGATGCTTCTGTTCATTCCACCCCTTAATGTCAGGAATTTCAAAGAATCTGTCAGCTGCGGCCTGATATTCGGAATACCTGCTACACGAAAGGAAAGTATCCTTGTGTTTTTCTATCGAGCCTTCCTGTATAAGAGTTTTAATTGCTCTGATATAGCGTTTTACCGTAGAATATCTATAGTCCTTTGCGGATAGAAAAGCCTCGAAGTCGGTAAGGGATTTTTCTGAGCAGAAGTAACCGAAGATGTCTCCATTCAATGGCTCGTTCTCTTTGACAGCCTGCGGTTTCGGGGTGGATTCCGGTTCTTCTGTCTCTATTATTTCAACTATTCTCGGAATCAGGCCATCAGGGGTAATTTCGGGAGCGGCTTGCGTCAGATAGTCGATGTATGAATTAAGGGCGGCGGAGATAAGGTTGTGCCACTTCTCGTTTTTTTCCCGAACCTCATCCAAATCTACGAACTGGGGAACGGCCAAGCGGTATTCGGTCAGAAAATCGTATTGCAGGAAAACCTTCCGGTTTCTGGAAATCGTGCCGTCCGACAGGAGGCTTTTGATGACACGACAATAGTTGCTGATGGTTACTTGGGACATTTCTTCGTCTGCCAGGAAGCGGGCGAAATCAGCGACATTGGAAGCATCGGCGAAGGTCTTGAATGCCTCGTTGGCCTCCGGGCGTTTCTTCGAACCCATTGCAACATAGTCACCCTCTGCCAAAAAATAGCTCTTGACATTGATGAAGAAAAGGCTGACGAACTCCCGAGGGAACACGAGTACTTCGCCTCCGTTACTCAGTTCCATCCGTTTGAACTGCCCTTCCTCGCGGGCTTCTTTTTGAAGGGAAAAGCGCGAATATAGCGACAAACTGTCCCGAGAATTGAGACGCTGTTTTATCCACAAAGGATTCCAAGTGGCATAAACATCATTTTCTTGGTCATATCCAAGCAGAATGAAATCCACGTCGGAGTCTTTGATGGGAGCAAATACATCCCTGGTTGCGAGTTGGGCACGTGACACATCGGGATTCGTGAAATGGGCGGAAGTGATGTTCTTGATGAATATCCAATACTGCCTACCCTCAACCAAAATCAAGAACGGATTCTGCCCGGACACAAAGCGATATTCGGCCCCTTGCATCGCTTTCAAAAACAGCATCTGATGCTGCATCTTCTCAACTAACTGTACCATAGGCTATATAAGGCTTTTGAAAAGAGGGCTTGCTTCCATATTGAAAGGCGATGCATCTTTGCGGACATCCAACAAACCATTCAGGTTACTTGAAAAGCGGACTTCGGACACAAGAGGCGGAACTTGGTCTTTCTGGATGCTGGGGATGTCGTGATAATCGTAAAATTCAAGAAAATCAACCGCCGTTGTATAGTCGTAATAGATGCTTTCAAGTTTGGCGATGTCATTGCCTATTGTTTCGGCGATGATTGTGAAAAGACGCAACTGACAATCAACGGCAGAGACTTTGTCGCGTATCTTGTCATACAGTCCTCTTACGGAGAGACCTTCTGCTGCTGGACCGGACTCTCGAACAACGGTGGAGGCGATTAGAAGATTAGAGTTCGGTGACGGATTCAATTGGTCCAGCGCGAATGTATGAATCCTTTCCTCGGAAGAGGTGCTTTTCACTTCAATCTTATCCTTGCCCATTGTGAAATCATACTTGGCAGACGGAGAAGAGTGCCAGGCATTGATAAGAGTTTCGGGCCGTGTGCTTTGCTCAATCACCAGCAGTTCTGCCCAGAGACCCTGAACCATCTTCTTCGGCGGGCTTGTCAATGCATCAAATATGGCGATAAGATTCTCCACTTCAACAGATAATTCCCGATTGGAGGGAATCTGCTGCAATTTGTGGAGCATCATCGTGAAAATATCCACGAAATACGACTGGAGCGGCGCGTCAAGTGAACGTAGCGTTATGAGAGAAAATGTACCTTCCTGCTCAGTCCCATCATCCTGTATCAAACGACAGGATGCATTATACTCCACAGAGAGTATTTCCCTGATGATGTTCTGCACGGATGAAGCGGACGAATTGGTCCGTACAAAGAACATCGGAAAACCCTCTTTCGTTACGCCCAACTTGTGAGGCAGATTCTCTATGGCAATAACCGTGAACCTGCCGTCCTCTGTGGCTTGGTTGCTGAGAGCCTGAAAGCGCGAAAATAGTGTATTAACTTGTGGCATAGTAATTTATTTTCTATTCTTCATCTTCCTCGTCATCAGAATCATCAATATTGTATTGCTCATTGGAAGTGTATGTGGCAGCCAACTCCTTAGGAACATATATCGCCATCGTATATGCTTCTTTTGGATAATCCAATTCGGCACCCTTAAGCCTGATATGATAGAGTTGGAAGGTCAGGGAATCGTGCGGCCCGACAATCTTGGCATCACCGGGATAATTCGTGGAATCACCTGCCGAACTGGGACCCGCGAAAATCTGAGTGTTCGCCGCAAGGCGACGTTCGGTGGCATCGAAGTTACGCTCAATGGAAGGAGCATTGAAAGCCATCTGGTAGAAATATACATATTGGGCATTCTCATTGCCAGACGCACCGGCAAGGTAGCGAAGATAGCGGACAGTATCTGCCTTGCGCTGCGCATCGGGCCAGTTCTTGAAGTTGAAGTCAGTGAGGAACTGTATTGCCTCTTCTATGTCAAGTTTTAACCAACGATGGGTACGATAGATGGTCGTGTCCTTGCGGACAGTCCACTCGTTTTTATGCTTTTCGAGAAACTCAGCTACAAGTTGGTCGTTACGCTCTATCGTGGACTTGCTGGAAAAGGCTTGCAAGGCGTTCATTCCGGACATTCTGGTATTGACCACCCAGATTGGCAGCACATTGGCGCGAGTGGGCCGTAATGATGGCGACAACAGGACTTTACGCTCAGCTGCTTCAAGAGAATCACAGGCAGCAAGAGTAGAACGCAATTCTTCCTCGTGCTTGACATAATTCAGATAATTCGCAATCGAAGTGCCAGGCAGGAAGACACGGCAGGATTTGATGTAATCCATTTTATAGCCGAAGAATCGGCATCTCTGCTGTATGGTGTCGGCGTTGGTCGCCCCTTTCGTGTAGCGAGGCATATAGGTGGTCGCCAACTTCTCAACGGTAAAACCGCGGTTGAGCATTTCTGCACCTACGAGGATGTGCATCTTGTAATCGTTCCACTCTATTTCCGTCTGGGCCTCCGCATCCGTGTTGACGAGGTACACCCTTTTCGATTTCAAAACTTCAGCAATCAATGGCTTGATAACATCGAAAGAAGGACGTTCATCAACATCGTAAAATTCCAGAGCAGTGGGTAACAGATGCTCGAAGCGTTTGAGAAGGTTTACTTTGTCATAGTTATCATCGGGCTTACCCATCAAGCGACGCCAAGACTTCAATTCGTTATCTATCCATTGCCAGAATGTCTTGTTCCATTCGATGGTATTGTCCGGGTGAACCATCATTGAGAGGTAATTCACCCCGTCCACTTTAAGGTATTTCACTACGATAGCGACAGCCAGAGTATGCAGCATCAAGGCATCTTTCAGTGACTGCGGCATTTCGGTGAGCTTGTTGTATTTCTTGTGAAATACTTCTTTTTCCGGGATTTCCACTATGAGCTGACCATCATAGAGCTCGCCGTTATAGCCTTTCCCGAAGAATAGTTTACCCCCGACATACCCCTCTCCCGGGGTCAGCAAGGTATGGCTCTTCGGAGAAAGCAGGTCTTGCATACTGATGAGGATGTTGGCCTGCGGAGTGGCTGTGTACTGGATATATGTGTTGCTGGGCAGGTCTGCGCGGAGTTTCAGGATGGCGTCGTAAGTGCGTGATTTTGAATCTTCCTCGTATTTACTGTTTCTGCGGCCATAGCTGTTGAGTGAAGCCTGGTCAGCCTCATCGTCAATGATGATGACCGTTTCGTTCGCCATAAGTTCCTTGAACTCGGAATTATTGACTATCTGACGGACTTTGAGGATGTGGTCGTAGTGTTTGAGAATAGGGATGAGAACAATCGGCTTCTCTATGGATTCGAGATTGCCGATAATGTCGTCAAGGTCGGCCAGAGTGGGATTCGGATGAATCTTGTAGAAATCATTGTTCGCGCCGTTTTTCCCGATAAGGTCCTTGCGGAGGCGTTTGGAGGTTTGGTCGAGAAGATTGTTCTTGGTGCCGGCCAGATAGATGATGACACGGTAGCCGTTATCTTTCGCCAGAGCCGTAACACCAGTAAACGACATGGTTTTTCCACTCTGGACATAACCAACTGCAAGGTGCGTCGTCTCTGGATTTGTAACAGCATCATGAGGATTGCAATGGGCCAAGACATCACAGGCTTCTTCCCGGAATGTGGCAATAGCCTCTATTGAGAGTCCTTTGGGGTTGCTTTCGGAGCGACGGATATACTTGATAAATCTGTCGAAGAAATCCCCACAGGTCACTTCCTGTAGAACAGTCCTCTTCGGATTATCAGTCTTTATTCCCTTATTTACAATGATTTGCTCCATTCTATACTTTCGTCTTCTTTATGTATTCGTTAAAAAAGTCCATCATCGCCATAGCCGTTTTGTTATTGACGGCCTCGGTTGTGAACCTGGCGACGGCAAGGGTTTTCAGCAGAGCAATAACGGGATCTGTCGGCTCTCCGAAGACTGCGAAGAAATCGTGCTTGACATTTATGTTACACACAATCGCATCGGGGTCATTTTTATCAACACCAAGCCAACATAGTTCAGACCCCTCGTCGATAAATTTCACAATCATTCGATGAAGTTTGCCGTTTATGTCGTAGAAATCGGGCTGCTTGAACTCGTTAATGATATTCTCTTCTGGAACAGGCTCCGGAATGACAGCTTTAGTTTCTGCGACTTTCGCCTTTTCCTCGATGGGCTTGGTGTCAATTGAAACCGGAGTTCGCTTCGTTCTCGGTGCCTCATCGTGACGAGACACAATTTTCTTTACCTGACGGACCGTGTTGTCGGTGCGGTAATTATCTGCCTGTGCAAGAATGTCGAAGTCCCTGTCGCGAAGCTCATCACGGAGAGCTTCCATAAGCATCTCCAGATTCTCCTTGTCCTGAATATCGTTCTTGTTGAAAGAAACGGCAAATCCTTCCAATTCCAACTCGCCAAAGATGCGCTTGTAACGGAATGTACCGGAGGAAGAGCCAAAGATGCTCTTCGGGAAATAGCGGCCATCCTCTTCCGCACCTATGATGACACGGCCCCGGCGTGAAAGGACAAGACCGTTCTGGGTGCTTTTCAGTTCTTTGAGAATGCCAATGAAGCCTTTGGCTTTATAACGGCCAAACTGGAAGTCTATATCCTTTTTCCATAGCCTTGACGGCCCCTCCATATTCTTGTAATACGGAGCATTCAGTATGGCGTACTCGGTGAATTCAAGAGGATCATTGTTCACGTAGATTTCCATCTCCTGATTACGGAGGGCGTTTCTGTAGATGCTTGCCAGTTCCGTTTTTATCTTCTGGAGGCTCTTTTCGGTAGGGACATTCTTAGTCGGGGATGAAATTTCAATGTTTGTGAAATGTTCTTCGGGCCGGGCCTCTTCGCTGTTGACATCTACCTCTTCAAGATTGTTTTTAGTAACAAGGTCTTGGTCGAAACGAACGATGCGTGAAACACCCTCACCAAGCGCTTTTGTGCGGACTGACCACTTGTTGCCAAGCCAGCAGGCTGCGGTCTTTAATCCCATTCCGAATTCATTAAGACCGGTATTGTCATCTGGGGCGTTTGCAGGTTCAAAGGCATTGACAAATCGGTTGGCGGCAATGCCGCCGGCATTATCCTCAATGATGAAGTGAGTCGCCTTTCGCTGAGCCATTTTCGTCTCGTTCTCGTCCCATAGAATCTTAATGATGACGCGAAGTTTATAGGCAGGGTCTATAGCCAGCAGAGCCTCCCGGTTGTCACGGAAAGATTGCAGGGCGTTGTCCACGAACTCGGCCAAAACGTGAGGAACTGTATTGGGAAGATCCTCAAAGCGCCCATACATCTGAGGGCCGATTCTGACGCTGACTTTATCTATGATTCTATCGCTCATATTACTTGATCAGGTTTTTGGCGATTCTGTAAACCACATCCACATTGACGGCATTACCTAAGGCCTCATATACGCGGGACTGCGTTAACTGGAAATCTCCTTCTCCGAACTTCAAATCCTGCATACACTGGAGAGCAGCCGCTTCACGCATCGTCATATATCGACCTTTATTTGGTTCACCTTCAGCGAGTGATTCTTCTGGAAGGTTTATCCACGGGCAAATGGGAACTTGAGTACCGACGAGGTTCAGCGCAGGGGCGAAGTTCGGGAGTTTGACACGAATGCCGGAAGCTCTGAACTGAATGATTTTGTCTTCCATTGTCGCCGTGGCTTTCGGGCCGCAGTTCCATTCCAGTTTTAAATGGCTGTTCTCAAAACTGGCAATTTTGGGAAGCCATTCGTCAAGCCACTCTTTGTTTCGCTCATAAAACGCCCTATTTTCTTGAATGTAGCGGATTTTCCACTTCGGGAACGCCTTCGCCGTAGCTGTTTTTGCATATACCGGCAGTTGCGCGAGGCAATCCTCAAGATTCCACCCATCGATAGTCCGGCCGAGTTTGCCGTGTGTACCCAGAAGGTTGTCGGCAGTGTTGAATGCCGGTGCCGGAGAAACAGGATAGTCAGCGCCAAATTCCATTGCCCAAATTGGAAATCTCGGAATCTTACCCTCGTGTTCCATCGTCAGGTCAAGAAACTCTTGCCATACTTCAAGTTGATGCCGAGTTTCGGGCTTGAGATGCATATACTGTGTGCTGGATTCGTCCAAAACACTTTTGATATGCGTCTTTTTCTTCAATGGCTTAGGGTAGGTAAAACCATTGATACCACCTTGATGTCTGTCAACGGCGACAATATAAACGCGCCTACGATGCTGTGGAATACCGAACTGGTGAGGGGAAAGGATTTCCGGAGTCGGCACATCGTAATCCAACTTATCTAACTCCCGTAGAATGACGCGCATTGTGTCGCCACCATCGTGCCCGTTAAGGTTGGATACATTTTCAAGGAGAACATATTTCGGACGGTGGAAGTCAATTATCTTGCAAATGGTAAAGAAGAAATTGCCCCGTTCCTTTTCGTCCTTAAAGCCCTGACGTTTCCCTGCCTGGCTGAATGGTTGGCAAGGAAAACCGGCACAAAGTATATCGTGGGCCGGAATATCTTCCGGCTCATATTGTAGGATGTCGCCGTGGATTACACCACCGCCGAAGTTGATTTCATACAGTGTCTGGAGGTCTTCTTTCAGTTCACTGGCAAATACGCACTCGTGCCCCAATTTCTGGAGCGCGAGATGAAATCCACCCAGTCCGGCGAACAGGTCTATGAATCTTAATCCCATCGGATTATGTTGTTGTCTATTGTTTATTTTCCGCTTAAGCATACAAAATTAGAGTTTTTTACCGATTTTTCGCCTTCTTAGCTGATATATTTGTTTTTGCGCGCATTGGAACAGACTTATTTTGCTTTTTTGTAGCGTCCGAGGTCTTTGCGAATTATCAGTTTTTCCCCGATCCATCGTTTGATGTTCCGCTCGGCGGTGGAGAGCGGCATCTGGAGATTCGCTGCGGCTTCAATGTAAGTCTGGCGGTCGAATTCCTCGTCGAGCGAGTCCCAGAAGAGCTGGCGGCGGACGGTTTTCTGGGTGACGGTCTTGGCCTTTACGACGGTGGCTTTCGGCAGGGTGTCGTAGATGTAGGCGGAATGCTGCAGAAGGGCGCGGGACATTGTCATTGCCGCATCGAAATCGCGCTGTTCACAGACAATCCGGTTGCTGAAGTCACCGTCGTCCATCAATCGGACTGCGGAGAGAACCATCATAATGCGGAATGTCATCAGGCCGAGCCGGGCGACCGTCGCTTTGAAATCGGTGCCGAGCATCTGAGGGAAGCGGGAATAGACATAGCGAAACCAGTCGTTGAAGGAGGTGCGCTGGGATTCCGTCAATTCGTATTCCACATCGCCAAGTTCGATGAAAACTTTGTAGAAGTCGTGGAAGCGGCTGCCCAGTGTCTGGAAGAATTGGTCGGCGGTGCCATTCTCACGTCTGGCAAAGACATCCTTCCATTCGTCAGTACCGACAAGGTGGTAGAAAAGGAAGCGGCTAAAAAGGCCGTTTTCGGCATCGGGGATGAGACTGCTGACCTGTTTCGGAGTGCCGGAGAGAACACAGCTGACGCAGGGGCGATTGACATAGACGAACTCGCGGTCTTTGCGCCGGACATAAGACACTGCCTCGTGATGGGTGAATTTCCGGAAATGGTCGGAGTAGTTGCCGTAATCTGAGGCGAAGGTGTTGGCCAGCGTGTCGCCCTCTGTCTCGAACATAATTCCGCGTCCGTCGTTCTCATTTAGCACTTGGATGAATGCGGTGGAACTGGCGTTGGCAGGGAGAAAGAGCATCCGCAGGGGCGGCTCCTCGGGTTTTTCCATCGTCATCTTCTTTTTGTTGGCGTTGAACTCCTGCATTTTCTGCTTGTATGCCATCACTTCGGCTTCGTTGATTTCGCGGAGCCGGTCGTGGATGGGCTGGATGATATGTTTGCAGAGCGTGAGGCGGCCTTTGCCGGAGGATGCCTGTGCGGTGACGAACAGGTACAGGTTGGGCCAGTAGGAGCGGTCGGCATACACGCCGGAGAGGTTGGGAAGACAGGCGGAGATGCACACGATTGAGCCGAGCAGCAGAATGTCGGCATCCTGTTCGTTCTCGCCCCGGTCGATTATTTCCTGAAAGAAACCCGGCAGGAGGTCATGGATTTCCGCTGTGAAGGTGGGGAGTTTCTCGTCTTCTTCGCCCTCACTTTCGCCGTTTCCCTCACTTCCCTCAGTTTGAGGGTTTCGGGATGGGGTGGCCGTAATCAATTTGCTCTGGCCGTGTGAGGAATGTGAGGGAAGTGAGGTTTTTGAGGGAACTGACACGGAAATGCCGTTCTCTTTAGCCAGCTGGAAGAATGTCTTGATGGTGATGCCGTGGCCGTGAGCACGCATACATTTGTCATACTGGTCATCAGCTTCTTTCTCGCTGTAGCCGGAATAGAATCGGGAGATGCGGTGGAAATAGTCACGGCCGTTTTCGCCGAGTTCGTCAGAGAGGGCGAAACCGAGGTCACGCCAATTGGAATAGCCCTGAGTGATGTCAAGCCGGGCGGCTTCGATGCGCCGGGTGACGATTTCGATGTCATCGGTGACGTCGGTAGTCCGGACCGGCTGCATTTGTATGTGCTGGGGAGCCTGTGCTGCTGCCGGCTCGACCCATTCTTCTGGATTGAATGTCTTTTTCATATTCGGGTTCATTATCGGGATGTGTATTTGGGATTGAGATATGCCATCGGGTCATACGGGAGGAAACAGGCTCTGGAAAGGTCTTTGCCGGAGCGGTCCGGTTCGATGCCGTATGTCTGCTTGATGTAGTAAGCGATGCGGCGGAAGTAGTCGGCGTGGGAAAGGCGGTTTTCGGCTATGGGGATGACCCATTTGAGTCCGTGGCCGGAAGGGCTTCTGAAGAGAAGTTCCGTCTCGAAGTATTCGTCTGACAGAAGCCGTTGGAAAAGACTTTCAACGTCGGTCAGGTGATCGAAGTCAAGACAGATGAGGTTTGACACTTCAAGAATGGCTTTGTCGCTGCGGGTCTTGAACTGGCCGCAGAAAGTGGCATAGTCAAAGTTGGCTGCCTTGAAGAGCTTGGCCTGTTTCTCGTCGGAAATGGAGCGGAGTTTCTGCGTGGCTTCTGCGGCATATTGACCGGTGATGTAGGCGTAGGCATCTGTCAGGGTGATGCTCTTGAGCGGATGAGTGTTGGTGACCGGGCGGCGGAAGAAGGAGAATCTCGGGCCGTGTGGCTTTTCATCCTTATTGGCGTAGGGACTGTAGTCCTCTTCCAGATGCAGGTGCATTTCCCTGTTCAGGTGCTCCAGCAGGAACTGTCCAGATTTGCCGTAGTAACGCTCCGCGAATTCCAGTGCATCGCCGTCGGGTATTGCGCCTGAAAGGTCGTGATGAACGGCGAGCTCGTCACAAAGTTTCTTTTCCGGCTCCAGACGGATGATGTCTACCTTCAATGTCGGTTCCCAGTTTTGGAAGGGGTTGCGGATTACTCCGCAGTCCCTTCCTTTGATGTGCATTACGATTTCATCCGGGAAGTGTTCCCTGACGATGTGGGAGTAGATGTCGGCCCCGTAGAGGGTCTTGGAGAGGACGGTGCTACGATTTATCATCGTTTGCCTCCTCCTGCGGCTGGTCGGTCAGGAAACTGCCGTTATGTTCACGGTAGAGTTCGCGGAAAGCCCGTGCGTAATCGTCATCGGACCCCAGGAGATATTCTTTCATAATCTCTCCGAGCAGACGTGGCTGTTTCATAGAGTCCCTCCGCTTTTGCCGTGAAGATGTTTCATTGCTTCCATCTGGAGTTCGGAGGTCGTCTTGTGGGCGTTCTCCTGAAGCCAGGCGTCAATCTTTGATTTGAGGAAGCGGAGCTTCTTTCCCGTCTTGTTGTAGGGGATGAGGTTGTCGCTGACCCAGCCGTAAACGGTGGATTTCGCCGGTTTGTCGGGCAGATAGGCACACAGCTGTTCAAGGTTGAACCACTGCTCCTCTTCTTTGCTGTTCTCCTCGTCGTTGCGGTTGCGGACGAGTTCGGTAAGGCCATCAATCTTCTCGATGAGGGCGGCGACTGCCTGCGGCAGTTCGTTGAAAGATAATTCTTGAGACATAAAAAATATTTTATGTCGTGTCGCTTCTTTCTTTTGGCGCCTTATATTGAAAAGAAAGCCCACGACTGATTTCGTGGGCAAAGGTATGGGGTGTAAAGGGTGACTACCGGTGATGCCACCGGTGGTGAATTTTTAGTATTCCTTGCCTTTCTTTAGCTCGATTCCGAGCGAGAGGTCAGAGAGAATCTTGTTTACTTCGGATAGTTCTTTTTGGTGATAGTCAGTGAATTGGATTCCGGCAAGGGCATCATTGTAAAGCTTTCTGTGACTGCCGCCGGTCAGGTAGGCGACCAGATTGCAAATCTTGGACAGGTCGTTGAAGCTCTTGCCTTTCCCAAGTTTTTGCAGGAGCTCGCAGATAATGACCGTGCGGATTTTGTTGCTGCCTTTCGTCTTGTCATCGGCCCTGTCATTTCCTCCGTCAAGAATCGCTTCCGGAGGAAGATGCCGGTTAAGTTCGTCTTCGATTCGTCCGAGCCGTTTGTCGTCAAGGGCGGTTCCGCTGATAATCTCGCAGATAAACCTCCCGGTCAGATCCTTTGCGGCCTGGCTCTCATAGCCGTTGTCTTCCAGGAACACTTTGACGGCGGCGACAGGGTTGGCTTTGGCGAGCCTCATTTCATCGTAGATGCGGTAGGCATTGTTGAACCAGTCAAGGATTTTCGCTTCGTCCGTAATGCCGGCATCGGTGAGGTCCTGATACTGTGCGAAGTTGATGTCATCGTCAATATATTCCGCGAGGCAGGATTTAGGGTAATCGTCACGGGAGATTTTCAGCGCATCGATGATTCCTTGTTCGTCCGGCACACAATCAATGGGGTTGGTCGGGCGCTGGCTGTTGCGGAGATTGCCCAGCAGGAAGTAGAGATAGCCGAAGGTCTTGTCATCTTTGATGACCTCGAAGAGTTCGTCACGGAGGGCGGCTGCGATTTCAACGGGGATTTCTCCTTCGTTCATCTGAAACGGCTCCGGCGCCCGCTGCTGCATCGCATTGTTCTTGTCGTACAGGTCTTTTCCGAGCAGATATCCCTGGCGGCGTATGTCGGCGATGAGTTTGTGGTTGTAGTAGTCCACCGTCTGTTGCATGCTTGCGCGAAGCGGCAGCAGGTCAGCGATAATCTGCTTGATTTCGACGGGGAATTTCATTGAACTCTCGTTCGAGGCAATGTATTCTTTCGCTCTCATATTCGGCATTTTCAAATGTTAGGTATCAAATTCACAGCTTTTCTCTTGTTTTCATCCACAATCTTGGCATAAACCTGCGTCACTTGGATATTTGAGTGGCCCAAAAGCTTGGAAACGGTGTAAAGGTCAGCACCATAGGTTAGAGCCAGTGTCGCAAATGTGTGGCGGGAAACGTGGAAGGTAATGTGCTTCTGGATGCCGCTCAGTTCCTCGATGCGGCGCATATAGTGGTTGGTCATCGTCGCAGTCCGGGGAAGACGGGCAAAGACTTTGGCATCGTCAGAGGCTCCGGCTTTCTTGGGCATAAACATTATGGCATTCTTGGAGAGAGGGACGAACATTTCCTTGCCGGTTTTCTTCATCTTGGATTCAATCTGCATCTCTCCGTTTGAATTTTTCTTGATATCGGCCCAGGTCAGGCGTTGCACATCGGAATAGCGGAGTCCGGTGAAGCAGCAGAAGAGGAAGGCTTCCTTGACGCCGGATTTCGGCGAGTAGTCCAGATTGATGATTTCCTTGACTTCCTGCAAGGTGAGGTAACAGCGTGTGGATGCGGTGCGCTTGGGTTTGTATTTGTTTTCAACGGCGTTGCAGGGGTTTTTGAGTATGAGGTTGTCGCGTTCCGCCTTGTTGAGTGCCACGACCAGCCGCTCATACATAGATAGTTTGGTGTTTTCGGACAGCCGTTTCGGTTTCTGATTGTTCCTGTGATAGATGCCGCCGGCCTCGCGGTTTTCGTTATCGAGAAACTGGAGGAATCCGATGATGAACTCCTTGTCAATACTGCTGAGGGGTATGACATTGCTTTTGTAACGGATAAGCCGCCGTACAAATGTGCGCATCATCCGCGCCGTGGCGATTTTCCCTTTGGCGATGTCTTCCCGCTCTATTTCATTGCAAAAGTCGATAAAGTTGATTTTCCTCGCCTTGTTGTAGTCCTTGAAGCCGTATTCGCCGTTCTGGATGTCGATGAGGGTCTGAGCCTTTATGGCTTCGGCAAGGCGCATCTGTTCTTTGTTCCACTCCTTGTTTACCGTCTTGTCCTTTCCTTTCTCGGGGCGCAGGTAAATGCCCAGGAAGTTGTACTTCCTGGCTCCGTTGACATAGCAGTCGAGATAGATTGAACGGTTGCCGTTTGCCAACTCTTTTGTCCGGATTCTGACCGGCTCCTTTACAAGGCTCTTTTCTTTGTTACTCATTGACGTTGACGGCAATTAGATACCGTGAACAAATGTAGTGATTATTTCCGAGCCGTGCAATAGGGTAACAAAAATGGGATAATCAAGTATAAGAAATAGTTAATAAATCGTAAGTAAAGGATGTCTATCAGGCATTTTCAGAGAACTTTTCTCTCTTATTTCGGGTAACAAACGAGTAACAGAATTACGATATTTCAGCCTAAATATCCATAGCTGGCCGTGATGTATGGAAAATCGAAAACCGCATTAGAGCGCATTGTAATGGTATTTTTAGGAGATACTTATGGATATTTGCGAAATAGAAGATATGAAGTACATCCCATCAATCGCCTTCGAGGAGATGTCAGGCTCCGCGAAGGGAGTGACCGCAGCAAAGGTGCGCGGCCGCAAGTACATCCGCAACCGTGGCTACGGCGGCGGTTTCAAGACAGCCGCCCAGTCAGCTGTCAAGGCGGTCTTCAAGCAGCTCTCCCAGAGCTGGAAGAAACCACCGACCTCAAGCTCGTCATTATGGCTTCCGCTCCGCAGAGCAACGGCGTGACCAGGGCCTACAGCAAGGCCGTGATGGTTGGCTCGCCGAGAGCGGTCGTTGACACCGCCATCGACCTCAAGTCCGACTATGAGGCTACTCACGGCGCAGTCACCGCAGCAGCCCCGAAAGTGTTCCTCAAGTATTTCTTCATCAACACCAAGACCGGGGAGAAGTCCGGCGAGGTGCTCGAAGAGATTTCGCTGTAGCAAGGGGATGACAGATTGCAGGACGAAAGTCCGGTGAACGATTCATAGCCCCGTCACTTGGAACCATCGCCAGAATCGGCGGTCTCCGGTGGCGGGGCGTTGTCATATCCAAAAGAATCTGTCAAGTTTTTTGCGCAAATAACTTGACTTTTATGTTTTTCCGGCTCATCCATACATAGCCTTATAATCGTTTCTCCCGGTTTCTGAACCTCGTTTGGAGTTCTTCCATCCTCGCCAGCAAATCGCCAAACGGGAGCGAATCGCCATAAATCATTGTATTGCGCATTGATTCATAATCAGTTTCCCAAGCCGTGCGGACATCGGCTGGCGGAAGAAGGACAATCCTGTCGCGGATATCGGGCGTGTAGTCAACATCCTTCATATGCGTGAACACGTCCCTATGATGATGGATAGTGTCCCAAAGTTCGTCGTCTGTGATGGCGGACTTTGCGAAATCGCAGTCCATCATTCTTTCAAGGTCATACAGATGACGCGATTTCCTGTCAACCCGCGCCACGGCATCCGTGGTGAACAATTCGTGCAGGAGAAAGGCTTTCCTGCACGAATTGTTCACCAC
>CAVKYA010000009.1:0-24893 GCA_963660255.1 Bacteroidaceae bacterium
CCGCCAACACCGGCGGGCTAGCCCGCCGGTGTTGCACTTCTATCTTGAATCTTCAACTATTTTCAAAATAATTCACTCTTTTTCAATCCTTTCTGCTGCTCCGCTTCTCCTTAGAGCCTGACCGATGATGTCATACTCCAGCTCCTCGTTCAGGATTTTTCTCAGAGCCTCGTCCAGCTGGTAGAACGCAGCGTTCATTGACTTGATCTGCATATCGAGCCGTCCGTCCATCAGACCCTCTTTCCGCTCGTACATCTGCCTTTCCCATTCTGCGAATCGGTCTGCAATTTTGAATAATTCCATTCTTGTCTCGATGATGAACGCATCCGCTCCGAGTCCGTGGTTTTCAGCGGCAACTCCAGCTGCAATGTTTGAATTAGTGTATCGCATAACTAATTGAATATAAAAGCCCTCCGCTAAGGTCTGCGATACATACCATAGCCTTGCGGCAAGTACAGTCACGGCTTTCGCCAGTGACGACCATACGGAGGGCAAAATTTCCCTTAAAAATATGTCAGTAATCTATTACGGAGATAAATTCAGCCGCAAATAGACAACTATATGATATGTATCGCACCAACAAAGGTAACGAACATTTCCGAATATCCAAGCGATTCTCCAACTTTTTGTATTGCATTTGTATTTACGCAACGAAAAAGCCCCGGATTGCTCCGGGGCCGTGCGGCTATGCGCTTGTGCTGTCAAACATTAAGAGATAGCCGATAATTCTTTCGCGATGGCGTGGATGCCGTCCACAATTTTTGCCCTCATAGCCGGACGCGGCTTACGATAACCGTTGGCATAGTGGGTCAGTTGTTGCTGGTTGATTCCGGTCACTTTTGCAATGGCCGATTTAGGCACCAACTTTTCCGTATAGTGAAGAAGTGCGGCGGTGGTCATACACCATTCAAACTCCCATTCGCCATCAAATTCAGCAGGGACGTTGTCTCCATCCTTGCGCATCCACTCAATATGCTCCTTTAGCCCATCTTCCATTTCCCTTTTGAGCCCTTCAAAGGTGTCCGCTGTGCAAACACAGGCGATGTCCTCGTTCATAGGAGCGGCGCAGTAGTTGTGTTCGCACCAATCTACTCTGATTCTTATTTTACCCATAGCTCTTAAAATTAGTGTTGATATATTTTACGATCTTCAGGAAAGGTAGGGTGGTTATTTCCACCCTGCCTGTTTCCAGATGCTGTTAAGGATCTCTTGATCCAAATTGTCACTTTCCTTGCCGTTTACAGTCACTTTCCCTTTCTTGGTGGGATGTTTGAAATGTCGGTGGCTTCCGTTCTGGTAAACCTTTGTCCATCCATCTTCTTTCAGAAACCTCAGGACTTCGATGACTTTGTATCTCTTCATATCTCTTTTTGTTTGACGATACAAAGATATAACATTTTTTAACATTATGCAAGTTTTTGCCGAAAATGTTATAATAAATTTTACCTTCACCACTCGACAAGGCTGTAGGAGAGGCCGGCGCCGATGTAGGGGCGTGGGGTGATGTGGTTGTCCTGGAGGGTTAGGCCATAGCCGGCTTGTAGGGCGATGGACCAACGGGACCTTTTCCGTGGCGGTACGGAAATGGTCTTGGTGACGGTCTTTGTTTCGGGAAAGACCTGGATCAGGTCAAGGGACGGCTGGAAACCGGACACCGCCGCGCGGTAATCCTTGCCGGAATATTCCTTGCGCTCCTTGGGGAGCTGAACGAATGTGGTGTCGTGGATGATCACGATGTCTGGATAGGCGACAAGGATCGTGTCGATGATGGTGGTGAGAATGGGGAGCGGACGCTCTATGGTGACGGTGTCCCTTACTATGAGGGTGTCGGGGTTGGGTGTGGCGGGCGCTTCGACAAGCTCAGCGACCGCCGCACGATAGCCCAGCCTCCAGCTCAGAACGGAGACCGCGGCCACCAGCGCAGCGACAAGCAGAAGAATCCAGCCCGGCTTCATCGTTCCACGCCTCCGATCCTGTCAGCCCACTTCTCAGTATAGAAGTCGTAATAACTGACGGTGCTGAAACATTTGAATGAAGAATGCAGCCAAGCCCACGTAATGGACGGAAGACCAATGACAAACAAATATAGCCATCCAAGATAAAGAGATTGCTCCATGTGTCCCCATTCGTGATCCATTGTCTTTTTGACATATGGTTTTTCAGCCGAGCGTATGTAATGGTAGGGGAGTACGGCGTACCGCCCGAGGCTTATCCCTCCACGCATCTTCCCGGAAAATAACCATCTGGCACCCCAAAGTTCCATTTTGTTAGTATTGCACCCACGGCCATACCACCAGAACAGCAGCAGCCCCAGCAGGTTCTGCGGCAACTGCCAGACATAAAGTAAAACGTTGATTAGAACTTTCATATTTATTGAATATTAAAACCTTTCCCCTTGGTATCTCTTGTTGTAAAGCAATTGCCGCCTTTGCGGCCCGCCCTTGCGGTGGCTGATGTGGATGAAGGTTGGATATAGGATCATTTGGTCAACCTCTTTCCATATTTCCGGTGTGTTCCTGACCACATAGGCCAGCAGGAACGGGTCGGCGGCCTCTATGTCAGCCGCCTCTCCCTTGACGTGTTGGGATGTCGGCACACCACCGACCGCCTTGTTCAGTTCCGGGCAACGGTACCCGCTGTTGATCCGCAGCGGATGACCCACCGTGTCCCTTAGCGGCTGGAGAACCTTCAACGTCAACTCTCTGACGGCATCCCTCACCGCGAACGATGTGATCACGTTGCAGATGCCCTCACGCTCCGCTGTAGGTGAAACCTCGAACTCGCGGTAACTGAAATCCTTACTGATCGTTCCCATTGCCGTCCTCCATCTTCACGGAGCCGAAAGGCGGCTCCCTGTCCATACACTTGATCTTTCTGCACCGGAAGGCGTTAAGATAGGCGACCTTGCTGCTGAGCTTGTCACCACGGTCACGTAGTGTACCTATGCTCTTGTACAACTGGTCTATCTTAACGTCCTTGTCCGCAAGCTGTTGGCGCAGCGCCTCCGACTCGTTCTTGTACTCGTCCACAAGCCCGCGCCACTGCTCGATGGTTTTGGAGACGTTCTCCAGCACCGAGGCCGTCTTGCGGTCGCCAAGGAAGTAGATGGTCGTGAACGCCCCCGATGTGATCAGCGTCACTATGATGCTTGTCCAGTCCATCACTTCTTTCTGTTGAACCTGATGACCCACCAGACGAACAGCGCGGCAAGAGCTATCGCGATGACGCTGAATATGGCCCATCCGAGCGGCGTTCTGATGAGGTCCCTCCCGTTGCCGAGGTGGAGCAGCCAGCCTATGACGGCGCAGAGGTGTATGAACACCGGCCCCGCCATAGTGGCGGCGATGTCCCACCAGTCCCATCTGGAGTCGATGAAATATTCCTTGATGAATCCGGCGAAGGCAGCGACGAAGTAGCCGCCTATCGGGGCGATGAGGATGTCCCTCAGCGTCGGCTCCGGCACCGGCCCGGCGCAGAGCGAAAGGAGGAACGCGATGTTGAACGCGGCGAAGAGCACCCCGCCGATCCCGAAGTGGGCTATCCTGTCAAGCCCGATCCTATTGATGAGTTTTTCCATTGCCTTTGAATATTAATGGTTTGTTGTCATTCTTCTGTAACCGCCACCCAGTCTCCGGCGGCGTTGTCATATTTATATGCCCCGTCGTCCAGGACGAGGCGCAGCATCCCCGACTTGACGCGGTCGGGGATGTCGGCCATCAGCTGGTCCTTGAAGAACGCCACCAGCCCGGCGGCGCAGCCGGTGAGGTTCAGTTCGCCGAGTTGGTTGCAGTGGTGGAAGACCTGGCTGTGGTCTGTGAGCTGGGACGGGTCAAGCGTCCAGCCGGACAGGTTCAGGGTCTCGAAGCATTTGACGTCAAGTCCCGCCGCCTCGTTGTTGAACATCTGGCTGATGTCCGTGGCGGCCGCAAGGTTCCATCCCGAAAGGTCCAGCGCGGTCGTCTCCGTCCTGCCGAAGCAGTCGTGGAAGGTGGTGACCGAGCTGACATCCCACGTCTTGAAATCCCCGAGCGTGCCAAGATCCAGCTTCACGCACTGGAGGAACATCGAGTACAGGGACGTGCACTTGGCGGTCACCCAGTTGTCCACCTGAAAACTCACCTTGGAGAGCTTGTGGCACTCGCAGAACATCTCCTGGAACGTGGTGACGGCCGAGAAGTCCGTGGTCTCCATACCGCCGATCTCCTCAAGGTTGTGGTTCCACCCGAACGCCTTGTGCGCCTGCGTGCACTTCGGCATCGACATATCGGACGGCAGGAGTACCTTCTTCAGGTTGTCGCCGCAGTTCGCGAACGTCGCGTAGAAGTCGGTGCAGCCTGCCACCGTCCACTTGCTGATGTCAACCTCTCTCAGCTTGGTGCACAGGTAGAAGCTCTCCCGCAGCGACTTCGTGGCTATGGCCTTGCCCCCGAAGTCGTACGCCTCCACGCTCTGGGAGTTGAACCGGTTGTTGTTCGTCTCCCAGATCTGGGCGTCAGGGCTGACGTGGAAGTCGATCACGTTGTCCGAGTTGTACCACACGAACCGGTCCCACCACTGCTGCCATTTGTTGCCGTTGATGGCGTAGTAGGTGTACGTCCCGTCGCCGTTGTCCTTGTAGTGGAACCTCTCCACGCCCGAGCTCGCGCCCCAGTAGGCGTTCACGTAGGGCTTCCGGCAGAGCCCCCAGAATATCGCGTCCGACGCCTTCCAGCGCGCCGGCAGCAAAAGTCTTCTTCTTCCGCCCATAATCAATACTCCGCGTATGTGGCCAGGAACTTGCCAAGCAATGGGACGAATGAGATGTTGATCTCGTAGACCTTGTTCCCCTTGAAGGACGGGGTGTCGCCGTTCGCCCACGAGACACCGGTGACCGTGATGCTTTCCACGGACGAGCCGGTGCTGAACACTATCCTCTCCTCCACGGCCTTCGAGTCGTCCGTGGCCGAGCACCCTACGGCCAGCGTCATTATGTTGTTCCCCTGGTGCGTCCTGCCGGACTCGCAGGTGACCGATATCTCCGACGCGTCCGTGATGGTCTCCGGTGTGTCCGCCTTCAGGTAGCCCGCGTCGTTGGAAAGTTGGGACACCTTGGTCGGGATGGAGTCCTGCGTCGCCCTGCCGACCCACTTGGAGAACCCTCCGTTCAGCGACTGTGTCTCCCACCGGAAAGGCTTCAGGCTGTCGTCATAGGTGCTTGTCGTGGCCACGGCGGAGAACACCACCTGACCGCCGTCGCCTGGAAGCACCTCGACCCTCATCTCCTGCACCGCCAGCCCGGCCACGATGTCGGTGATCTCCGTGTTGCCGTAGTAGATGCAGTTCAACTTCAGTGTTCCGGCGTCATACAGCTCCTTGAGATTGGCGAAAAACTCCGCCGACGTGCCGCCGAACACGTCCGGCAGCGGACTGATCACCGCCTTGTCGGTCACGATGTCACCGGCCCCCAGCAGGGATTGGCCGTTGACGGTCTTGATGTTGGTGCCCGAGACTAACTTCTCCTGAAAAGATAAAATACCTTTGATCGAAACAGAATACTTATAGTCATCGCTGGTTTCGCTATCTATGACCAGCCGAAATAAGCTACCAATGAGATTATTATATTTATACAGAGCGATGGTTGTATCTTCATCGGAATAGTAAGCACTTATGCCCAAATTTATGGTGGAGTCTCCATCAGAATTTACGTGCCTATAAAACAAAGCCCGTTTTGCCTGAATGGCTAATTCCAACTCTCTTACCTTGTCGGCAGGTGCCTCATCGCCCTGATTCAATCTCCAGGCCCAAGAGCAGTCGTAGGGAGCCAGCCCCTCCACTGAGCTCTTCACCCCGGCCACAGGGTCTGCATATTCACCCTTGTCGTTCAAGAATTTTGTACCGTCGCCGCTATTTATGAGTGTGGATAGGATCTCCGGCAAACACACGGCTTTTTTCTTTGTGCCTACCGTCTTGGGCTCATACTCCTTGTCACCAACCAGAATATGCTCGATGGTGTTGACTTGCGCCTGTGCCTCAATGTAGCGCAGCTTCCTCTGTTCTGCGAAGCTGAACACCGAGTAGGCTTCGCCGAAATCTTTAAGGCCGCTGGTATCGTACCTGAGCCAACTGCTATAAGGCTCATCCTTTTCCCCTGTGTTGAAAGTGTAGTCACAACGGAAAATGCCTCCCGATTCGGATGATGTCTGGAGATACCAGCGAAGATTGACGTTAGTAATATCCAGCACCACAATCTTGCCCGCAAGGTGCGCCTGATGGATCTCAGCCGGGGTATGCGTCATATTGTAGGAGCCGTCATCATTTGGATTCTCAATATCGATGGACACCACAAATACAGGGGATTCGCAGCCCAAATCTGTCAGGCTCTTGTCCCCCTCCAGCGTCACGCCGCCTATGGACGGCTTGTTGTCCAGAAGATTGTAGTCGGTCACGCCGGTGGACTTGCCGACGCGCACCGTCCTGGTGCGGACATCGACGGAGACGTTGTGGCCGTCGCCGGTCTCGCCCTCGGAGCTTGACTCAAGGGTCGCCTCGCCGCTGCTTCCGACGACCTCGAACAGGTTCCTCTCGAAGATGCGGCCCCTGCCCTCGGAGTCGCGGAACAGGATCTCGACACCATACTTGCCGGCTCCAACCGCACCTGAAAACCTGGCGCTAACGGAATTCCCGTCAACCTCTATATCCTTGCCTGGAACCTTGCCGTAAAGCCCGACAATATTAAGCTCGACATCAGTAGCTTCTGCCAAGCCGAAAGGAATATACATTCCCTTCTCCTCGTCATAGACGGAAGCCAACGCCACGACGGTAAAGTCGTTCCCCTTGACTATCCGTACAAGGGGGCCGCCACCGGCACACCCGCATCCTCTGTTTCTCATATTGCTCATATTCAAATATTTCTTTAATATTCCATCATTCCAGCTCCGATAACGGACGGATGTAGGCGGCCCTGGTCTTCCAGACTGTCGCGGCCTTGTAAGTCGCCACCGATTCATCCGGCACATAGATCGGACAAGTATCAGGTACTTGAGAGAAGTGCCCGTCTGAGGCCGCTGTCCGGACGAAAGTAGGTGGAGTGGTGCTTCTTACTATGATAGACTGAAGTGAACTGGCACCGATCATAAAATTATACCCTTCAACTTTTTTCAGAGCTCCGAAATCTATCGTCTTGAGTAGTGTGTTGTTGTAGAAACAGTCGTTCCCCGTCAACGTCTCGCATAGAGGAAGCACAATCGACTCCATCGGAACGTATGCGAACGCTGAATTGCCTATTGTCTTGCACACCGGCAATGTCAGAGCTCCGCTTAGCGCTGTATTTCTCAATGCCCTTGCTCCGAGGGTCACTATGTTGTTCAATCCGATGGAATGAAGGTTTGAGCAACCATTGAACTCATCATCGGCAAGTTCGGTGACACCGGTGAAATCATTGAGCTCATTAAAGCTCTCTATATCTTCGTTCTGAGAGAACACCCCACCGAGCGAAGTGGTCGCATTGGCACTATAGTGAGACACTCCATTGCCGTCCCCGAAATGCTCGACGCAGATGGCTTCCACAGCGGCATCGGCGAAAACAAGGTATTCTCCGGCTTCCTGGGACAAAATACAGGAAGCGATATTCCCCGCGTCATACGCTGCTGATTTGAGACAAATGGTCGCTTGTCTTTCATTTACTGTACCGTTAGCGGCTACCGTCAATGTTACGGTGACTGAACCAGCTCCCTCTGCAAGGTTGCTTGTTATCCATTCCGGAATCCCGTCCAGTTGCCACCCAGCATTATCGGGGTCAGAAATCTGGAAGGATCGCTCTTCTCCGCCATTGCCGATAACATCCCCGCTTTCGAGGTCCCAGCTTGGAATCGTCTTGCACTCCACGGTGACAGTCTTGTCCGAAGTCATCAGAATAGTCTGCGTATCGGAATTGATCATTCCGTTCTTGTAGGCCCACACCTTGACCGTGGTGTTCTCCTTGAACGTCATAGGGCCGGTATAGGTCACGGCATCCGCTATGGACGATTGCCTGGCGACATATTCAAGCACCTTGACGGTTGCCCCGGATGTTGTGCAGTTCACCGTCAGGGTGAAATATCTCAACTCCGCCGCCACCGAAAGGTTGCAGCTTGCAGAGAACCCACCATCATTCGTGGTGACCGTGATCACGGCCGAACCCTCTGCGTTGGCCGTCACCTTCCCGCTCTGATCCACGGAAGCGATACTTGGCGCGGATGATGACCACACCACTGATTTGTCCGTGGCACGTTCAGGAGCAACCGTCGCCACCAATGTCTCGGAATCACCGATCAGCAAAGACAGAACAGTCTTGCCAAGCGTCACACCTGTTACCGCCACGGCAGCCGCCTTATAAGTGACGGTCACCGACTTATCCGCATAAATGCTCGTGTTCACCTTGCTCGTCGTCCGGATCTTGACTGTGTTTCCGCTTGCGCCGTTCTTCACCGTCAGCTTTCCGGACTCATCGATGGACGCAAAGCCATCGCCGCTTACGATGCTCCAGCTTACCCCGCGCTGCGTGGTGTTAGACGGTGAATATGCCACACTGTATTGCGCTTCGTTGCCTGAATTATTCACGGAGGATAATCCGGTGATGGAAAGGGCCGACAATGCAACCTCAGCGTTGCTGATCACCGTGTTGTTCGGGTTGGCATAATGCCAAGTGAATGTCATACTGCTGACCGCACGGTCCGTCAGCGATGTCTTGAACTCATCCACGACAATCGGTCTCTCAGAACCATCCTTTTCGACTAAATATCTTTCCTTTGACGCCAGGAACTCCAGCCAGTACCCGTTCATTCCGATGCTGTCAATTTGTCCGGAGTTCTGTTCGAAGTTCATCGTGCTGTCATTCTCCAGTTCCTGCTCTATCCCCGAAGTCACGAACACCTGCGTCTCCGACTCTATCGAGCGGCTGAACTTCCCCGTTGCGTGAATATATTCATACGTCCCTCGCCTCCCCAGGAACTTGTAGGTCTTCAACGGCAGCAGTGCCCTCCTGATGTCGAATGAATATACCGTTGACTTGCTCCCTGAATATTCAATCCAAATTTCGTAGCTGACAATGTTCGATGTGGCCAATCCGTTTTTCGAGGCAACCGACATAGCTGTGTCGCAGGAAACATCCAAGCTGTACAGGCTAGCAGTCCTTGTGTTGACAGGGACGTATAGGTTGTAATTGGATGAGACACCACCATTCCTGAAACAGAAGCGGACATAAGCCGATGTGGATCCCATCGTGGAATTGAAGAAAGTGAGCGTGTCCTTGACTCCTTCGTAGGCGGGCGATGTTTTCGGTCTTGTGCCGAATATGGCAGTGTAAATGTTGGAGTAGCTGAATTTCCTGCAAGGAAACACCCTGAACGAAGATGAGCAGGAGGAGCTCCCCTGTGTAGCCTGGAAAGACCCGTCCACAGCCGAGCCGCCTCCGTTGATCAGAGCCCGCAGGATCTCACCCGCCGGCAACCGAACAATGCCGGAGTTCGGAGTCACCGCGAAAGTCAGCGCTTCCGTCGAGCTTCCTAAGATCTGGGTGAAAGAGACCTTGATCGTCACTTCGTCATCCGACTCCGTTGTCAGCGTCAGCCAAGAGCTTTCGTCAGCGAACTGTATGCTACCTGTAAATTCCATATTCGTCTTTCAATGGCTGGGCATATCATCCCCATCCCGTGGCAAATGTACGGCTGGATGCCCCATCCAGAAAGGACATCAGATTTCGATGAATTCCCCACGTGTCGAGACCGCCTCCGACCCTGCCGCCACCGTCACCGAAAGCTTCGCCACGATCCATTTCCGCCCCTTGAAGTACACCGGCCGGTAAAGCCTGAAATTATGCAGGTCGATAGGGGAGAGGTTCACATCCACCGACACCCTCTGCCTCGTCTTCCCCAGCCACTCCGCGAAAGCCTTGTGGTACTTGTCCCAAAGAGCGTCGGGGGTGATGGACCAAAGGCCTTCAAACATAGAGTCCATTTTTGTTAAAGGATTGAAAAATCCGTTGCTGAACAGCTGGTCTTCATATAGAACCCCTATATAAGTCTTACTGTCCCGACCGTCCGATGTGGCATTTGGCTCGACAATGGCAGCCATATAATAGTAGCCTTTGTGATCATATCCTTTTATGGCCATTTCCGGTGTACACCTTGCCACATAAAAGTCACTACTGTTATTATATTCATCGGCATCCGGTGCAGATTGATCATATTCAATAGATTTGGCCGCCTGGAACACAACGTCGCACTCATACGCTTCAGCCGTTTCGTCAAGTACAAAGTTCGCAGTGTATTTCCTCCCCGAATAAATGTCTCCTGTGGTTTCGCAGAAGATGCATTGATAGCCATCTTCGGAGGTTATTTTCGATAGAATGGCCTTAGGGGTAAAATCGCCCTCGATTTTTAATATTTCACCACTATCTATGTCTTTGGAGAGATTGTCAATATCATAGCTTTCGTCGCCCTCGGCGTATCCGAATTTGTATTTTCGCTCGGACTCCTCTTCGGAGGAAAATTCATCAGATACTCTTTCAGACCAATCAACCGGAGTCGATGAAGATATAATGTCTTTGTTCAATACCATCTTAAGTCCATCCCCTTCCACAAAATAGCTGGCGCAAAGCATTTGTCCAAGACCTTTTAACAGATCCGCAAAGGAGATGTCAGGAAGGAAGTGTGCCAAATCGCTTTTAGGAAACTCATCCACTCTTAATTTACCCGACCCCCATTTGACACCCTTTATGATGTACTCACGGAATCGTCCGACTATGGCTAACTTTGAGAATGTCTCATCGTTGAAAATATCTGTGAATATATTTATATTCTGTAAGATGCGGCGTATGAATATGACAGGTGCTTTTTCTTCTACAAAATCCCAATTATAGTACTTTTGCTTGCGTGTTGTTCCAAGAATGTCCCCACCTGAAAAAGGTTGGATTGCCACACCGCTTTTTCTGATAAGAAGCGGATATCCGCCCCAGTCATCCGAGGCCGCCGGATAGCTCTCCGTGTCGAACTCCAGAATGTTCTGATCCCAGATCTTTCCCTCCAGCTCCACCACCTTCTCCGTGAACGTGTACATCAGGCACCCATCCTCGATTCCGTCGTACACCAGCGTCCCGCTCACGAACGGCACGCCCCCTATCCACACCGAAGCCTCCAGCCTCTTCACGTTCGGCGCCAGGAACATCGCCGGCGTGTACCCGAACACCCTCCTGTTCACCGGTGAAGGCGGAAACGAAATCTGCGTGCTGAAAGCCGAAGGAATATGATCCTCCTCCAGCATCGGGTTCTCCATCTCGATCTGGAACTCAAACCCTTTGGTCAAATCCAGCTCCGTGTAGTCCTTAGTCAATATCCTAACCATAATCCCCAAGTATTATGGCACAAAAATAGCCGCCCTCAGGCGGCCACAAAGGACAACGTATTCTCTTAACCAGACATCAATTCCGTCTCTTGTCTGATCCCGAATTGTTTCCTTTCCTGACAAAGAGAGAAACCACTGTGACAATAGTACCTGCACTAAGAAAGCCGGCAAACCAAAGCCTATCAAGTTTCAACGCATATCCAGAAAGGGCGGCAAGAGCCAGAACAGAGAGAAACGCGAAAGCCATTCCCCACCAATTGATTCGGTAAGTCCTACGGTCGGACTTCTTGATTATGGAAAGTTTCTCCTTATCTACAAGGTGCCTGTGAGCTTGTTCCGAAGCCGCTGAATCAATCAGAAATTTAACAATGTTGGGATCAATCTCTTTATAGGCTGCTAATTCCTGAGGCGAAGGCAGGTAACTATCGTCAACTGTGAGACTATTTTCCAATTGCTTACCAACTCCATCCTGCGTTGGGACCTCAGTTCTTCTTTGTAATATCTGCTGTTTAGACATTCTCTGTTTTGAGTTTTATCCAGGCGTTATGAACATCTTTGCCTACCATCTTCCAATCACCTTTTAGATTTTCCTTATCATTGGCAGGCGACGATTGCTCTTCAAATAAATCATCCTTCATTTTCCGGACGCGTTCATCTTCTTGATAAAACTCGCCTCTGGATGCTTTGCTGAAAACATCCTTGATGGAAATAATGAACCTTGATAAAGTCATAACGCTCTCTTTTATCTCGTATCGCATTTGTATTGCGAATGTGTTTACAAAGAAACAAACTTTGGACCATATAATCAAGACTTTCCGCTGATTTTCACTTCGTTCGATGGGGATTGCGGAACGAGGGCAGCCGCCCGGAAGCGGCTGCGAAACTCACTTCACACGTCTCAACCGAACCTCCAGCGGCCTGTTCAGATGCTGCTCCAAAGACCCTTTCAGCTCGTGGAACAGGGACAATGAATATACCCTTGCGGAATCCGCCAATTCCCTGTTTTTCCGAAGCCAGACACTGGAGCGATTCAAATGGTCATCACCAGTTGACAGACCAACGATATATCGCATCGGCCTATGGTTACAGTACACGTTGATGTTAGATATGCAGAACCGGCAGGAATCAGGCATACACTTGACATACATTCTGAACGTCAGATGATCACCAAATGAAGTAGGCTTCTTTCCGTGATTGAACCGCACATCGTGCCCTTCCAAGACAACGACTCCTTTCCTTGCCATCTCCCAATCATTGACAACCTTGATTTCCGCAAGATTCGGTTTCCAGATGTTTAACTGATCCTCCATCCACTCCGCTTCTCTTCCATACGCGGGGATTGTCCCATAGATTGTAAGTGTGTCCGGTTTGATAGCCTGTCCGAAACAAGCCCCAACGCAAGACAACAATATGGCCGCAGCAAAAATAACCTTTCTCATACTCATTCAGAATTAGTGTTACCCAACCACTTGCAAAAATCACTCCACCGCCTTGCCGTGCCTAAGGATGTCAAACTCCAGCTCCTCGTTCAGGATCTTCCTCAGTGCCTCATCCAGCTGGTAGAACGCAGCGTTCATCGTCCTGATCTCATTGTCGAACCTTCCATCCATCAGCAACTCCTTCTTCTCATACATCCGCTTTTCCCACTCCGAGAACCGATCTGCAATTTGGAATAATTCAATTCTGGTCTCGATGATGAAAGTGTCTGCCCCGATCTTGTGGCTTTCAGCGGCAACAACCGCATTGTTTGAATTAGTCTTGTGCATAACTAATTGAATATAAAACCCTCCGCTAAGGTCTGCACAACATATTCAAGCCTTGCGGCCAAATACTGTCACCGCTTTCGCCGGTGAACGACCATACGGAGGGCAAATTTCCCTTTAAAAATATGTCAGCAATCTATAACGGAGAAAAATCTTGACCGCTAAAGATGCTATTGAATATGTTGTGCATTGCAAAGATGCAACTTCGTTTTGCAATTTCCAAGAGTTTTGCGGAAATTTTTGCGAAAAAATCGCATTATCTGCCGTAAGTACCCCGACGCTTAGCCCTGTTGTACTTCTCCGTCTGCTCGATGATCCCGTTCTTCCCCAGCATCGACACATCTGCCTTGATAGGCACGGAAAGCCTTTTGTTCAACAGCTCGATAGCCTCCAGCAACCTCTCATCGGTCGCAGATCTTGTCGAAGCGACATTTCCACCGGCCACCGAGCCACTTCCGGTCACTGAGCTTGTCGAAGTGCCCGTGAACCCGCCGCTTTCTCTCCCAATCGCCGCTCCCACCGGATAGACCGCCTCGAAGTTCAGACTCTTCAACGTCCCCGCCTTCCGAGCCTCCTCCATCGTCGCCACGAACGGCAACAAAGTCGGATTTCTCAACCCATCAGCCGGAATCACATATTCCCCGCCATTCTCCCCCACAAGCACGGTAGGGGAGGACACGAACCCTCTCTTGTCCGGAGACAACCGCGCCTTGAACGCCTTCCCATCCTGAGCCCTCCGAGTGTTCACGAAACCGCCCTCTTCCGCTCCGACCGGTTGCGCTGCGATCATCGCTGTTTGTGCGGCACCCAATGCACCTACAATGGCGGCGGGAACGAGGTTTTCTGGCCATTTATAACCGGCTAAAGTCTTGGTTACGGCAAGTGCAGTGTTAATGATGGATTGAATCAGGTTCATTGTCTTAGTACGTTTCGCCTGTCTTATTTCCATTTCTTCACGTCTGGCTTCTTCCTCGGCTTCCATCTCCTCGACCCTTGCGTTGTACTGCTCTTGCGACACCAATCCGGCATCGTAACGTGATTTCAGATCCTTCTTTTTCTTCTCGTTATTCTTCTTGTACTCGTTGAATGCCTTGTTTTCCTTGGCATTGGTCAGTTCAATTGCCTTGCTTGCCAGCTTGAATCCTTCCTGGGCAATTCCGCCCATCCCAGTCAAAGCGTTTGCCAGATCTTCAGCCTTAAGCCTTCCATCGGACAAATTCGCGAAGAACTGATCCCATTGCTCTTGTGAAACTCCGAACAGGCTACCTTTCCCCGTACCTGCGAACACTCCTGCCGTGTCTTCCTTCTGTTTGTTCTTGAGCTCGGTGATCTTCTCGATGGTCTGCTGGAGTTGCAACTCGTATTTTTTCATATCTTCTTCCGGAATCAACCCACCATCAAATTCTTTGCTCGTGGTGATCTTCTCCAGCTCTGTTTTGAGTTTCTCCAAGTACTCAAGGTCAGAAGAAACCAATGCCGAGTTCATTGACCTTTGCAAAGAAGATTTCTTGACGGACGGCCCTACGGGCAAATCAAGCATCTGCCCAGAATAATCGTTCTGGATTTTCAATTTCTTTACCTCGTGTTCCGATTTCAGCCGCGCCATCTCTTTAGCCTCCGCATCCATCCGAATCTTCATCAGATTATTCTGATGCTTCTTCTCAATCGCCTCCAGCACCGCCGCCTGATTCTCGTACAGCACCTGAGTCTCCTTGAACTTCTTCAATTCAGCCTGGTACCGCACCTCTTCACCGTCCATCGCCGCCTTGGTCTTATCCGTCTCCACCTCGGTGATGATCGCGGCTCCTTCCTTGGTCAGTTCCGCCGCCTTCTTCTCGTTCTCCTGCTGCTTCTTCAACGCATCCTCCGAATGTTTCTTGATCTTATCCTGCAACTCATTCTCAATCTTTGCCCTTTCCGCCCCCTTCTCCTTATGAGCCGCCAGCCGCGCCGTCAGCGTCGCCACCTCCAGCTCGTAAATCCTATCGTCATATTCCCCCTGCGAAGAGATCTCCTTCTCATTGTACTGCCTTGTCAACTCCGCCTTTGCCTTCAGGAACGCCTCATCATTGCTCAAAGACCACTGCTTTTTGCTACCATTGCCGTCAGACGTTGTCGGAATATCATCACTCGTTGCGGCATTCGTAGATATCACGGATGTGGCCTGAACGCCCTTTCTTGACTTATTCACCCCGTATAACGCTTCCAATGTCTTCACATCCGAATTGTACTTGTCTATTCCGGAAGAAACTGGGTTTAATTGTCTTGCCAGATCATCCGGATGTAAGTCCCTCAAAATAGGACTCCTTTTCAAGGCTGCGGCAGCGTTGACTTTGTCTGTATTTGATGATGCCTCCGATGTCATCGTGTCTCGGAATCCAACAATAGCTTCCAAAACGCCACGGTAATCATCTTCGCTCATCTTGGAGTCTTTATGTGTCTTGTTGTAAGCATTCCTGATGTTCTCCGCCGCTTTCACAGTGTTGTCTTGCAGCCCTTCATCCAGTTTGGACTTGGCATTCAGCATCCCTTTCAGCCTGATCTGCTCGGTAAGCTTGGCGTTGACGATGCCAAGAGCCGTGGCCACCTCATCATTGGACGCTTTCTCATCAAGCAGGTGTGGAAGGTAAGAGCCGTACTGGTCGTTGATCTGCTTGATGGCCGCAGCCCTTTCCTTAGATCCGATGGTCGCAGAAGTCACCGCATCCTTCAGCCTATTCACGGCATTTTTTTCCCTGTTGATTTCAGAGGTTGTGTCAGCGGCGGCCTTCCGCATCTCGGTCATCTCCTTGGTGGCTTCCTTAGACCGTCTTACAAATGAGGTGATACCGGCAACCACGGCAGTGATAACAGTTAGGATAAGCCCGAAAGGATTAGCTTTGATGGCCAAACCAAGACGTTTGAACGCTATGGTGGCAGCTTTGGTGTTCCCAACCAGAAGATTCTGGGCAACAGACAAGGCCGCCGTACCAACACTTGCACCCTTCAGGCTAATGGCTTGCTTCAGGAGAGCATCTCTATTCTCCTTGCTCCAGAATGCAAGCAACTTGTCATACGCAAGTTTGAGTTTCGCTCGTTGATTATAGAGGAATATGGCCGCCGCAATCTCTGCCAGTTGGTAGCGATATTTGACCATAGGGCCGATCAACGCCGAAACCGCTTTCAGTCCCATATTCGTAATGCCGACACTTTCAGACATCAGAGGATTCATTTTCTCTCCGATCTCCACAGTTGTCTCCATCAGAGCCTTTTTCTGCTTCTCCAACGTGGCCGTCAACGAGTTGTTCTTGAGTTCATATTCATTGGTGATGGAAGTACCCTCGTTGAAAGCCTCCGCCGCAATTAATTGTTGCTGGCGTAAGGTTTCGGTTTGCTTTGAAAGGCTGCCGAGAACCTGAATGGCGCGTGAACCGTTCAGCCCCATATCACCCATCGCCTCGGTGATGGCTTTCATACCACCGTCACCGCCTTTGTTCATCCCTTCCAGTACTCGGATAAACGCCTCGTTGACATCGTTGTTCAAGAGGTCAGAAAAGTCTTTTAAGGACATTCCTGCAATATTCGCGAATGTCTCTGTCTTCTCGAACATCTTGGTTATGGTCTGCCCAACGGCGGTGGAGGAAGTCTCCGCCTGCTGATGTAATGAGTCAAGTGTCGCCGCAAGTCCCATCACCTTGTCGATGCTGATGTTGGCGTTAGGAGCGATACCCGCAAGTCTTCCGGAGAAGTTCACGATGTAGCCTTCGTTGGCCGTTGAAGCCGCTCCCAACTCATTGATGGCCGAACCGACTTTCAGCATCGCTTTCTCGATTCCAAACTCATCTTTCAGATTGAACACATCAACCATCTTTCCAACTTCCGTGATGGCCGCCTCCGCATCGCCGCCAAGATCCTCGGAAAGTGCCACGTTGATCTGGTTGGCGGCTTTCGCGAATCCCAGCAAATCCTCCTGGCCTGATATTCCCAGCTTACCACCGGCACGCACGAGCCCAAGCAACTCGTTCTGAGCCGTCTTAGTGTCTATCCCCTTGAGTTTCTCACTAAGTTCCGAAATCTCATCCTTCGTCAACCCCGTGGTCTTCATCGCATCCGTCATCGCCTCATCGTAGGCCAGAAACGCGTCACGTGCACCGGTAAACCTATTGATCAGATTGGCGGCTCCTTTAAAAGCGGATGTGAGCGAAATGGCATACTTGCTAAGTTTGTCCATCATCTCACACGTCGTATAACTTACGGCTTTGGACTGATCGGTAAGTTCTTTGTATCTGGTTTTTGTCTCTTGAAGCTTTTTGTTAAGCTGAATCCAATTGTCTGACCCAGGAACGGCACGTTCAAGCGCAGTACGTGTGGC
Organism: Bacteroidaceae bacterium; assembly: GCA_963660255.1. Classification (GTDB taxonomy): domain Bacteria; phylum Bacteroidota; class Bacteroidia; order Bacteroidales; family UBA932; genus Cryptobacteroides. The sequence continues at coordinate 17,473 of CAVKYA010000009.1, forward strand.
GGTGATTTGATGCTTAAGCTCTTTCATCGTCTTGCTTGAAAGAGGAACTGTTTCTTGAAGAGACTTGAATTCAGACTGGCATTTCTTCAGTGATGTCTGCTGAACTTCCAAAGACTTGCTCAAATCTTGATATTCTTGACTTGCCTTTTTCCCAGCGACTTCAAAAGCGTTCATCTTTTTCCGTGTCTCTTCTATAGCGGCACTGGTGCTGGTTATTTGCCTTTCAAGTTCAAGAAGTTGCTTTCGACCTCCGTCCCCGTTGACAATCAGGTTCAGCCGAAGATCCTCATCAGTAATTCTTTTAGCCATAATCTCACGTGATTTATGGCACAAAAATAGCCGCTATCAGGCGGCTGCAAAGGACAAAATGTTGATTATTATATCGTAGGCGGATCAAAGAACTTTGTTCTGGTGGCGATGATCACGGTTAATACGAAGGCTGCGAGTGATAGCCAGCCCACCACTTTCCAGTCGAATATGTCGAATAACGGAAGTGTCCAGATAATGATCGCGAACAGTGCCAGAAAGCCAGCCGCTGCGAGGACAACCTTTTTCATCAGCCATCTACGTTCTACTGCGAGCTCTCTTGCGTCCTCGTCAGATGTCCCACAACTACTTTCATCTATTCCGGCTAATTTCTCTATGCCCTTCCACAATGCGACAAAAGGGAACGTGATGATGACGAATACCCACAATAGAATCCTGCTTGTCACCGGTTTCCAGAACACAACCAGCAGGACTATGAGAATCACTCCTATCGGAACATCAAAAGAACCCCAGAACATACTCAGTCAGAAATAATCGTTAATCTATTCTTTGCAAAAATCACTCCACCACATAGCTGCGTTCACGGACTAATCTCGTGAAAAGGGTCAAAGAACAGCGGGAATATCATCCCGTTGCGCCCAAGCATAAAATAAACTCTCGGAGATCTGCGGCCGGATTCGCGCGAAGCCCCATCTTTGTCAGTATAAAGGGCGAAATGATAAATCAGCGTGGTGCCACCAGGCTCACATCCTGGATCCAGTCGCTTCAAGAGTTCTTTTATTCTCTTGTTGACTCCTGATCGATAGAAATGCAACGAATGGTCGCTCTCATCTATGATTTCATTGATGGAACGGCAAGAGATATTCTTCATTATCTGGAAATATGCCTTTGTGTCATCCCACTTGAACTCCTGCTGAAAATGGTACGCGGTTTTATCCATATCCGCAAGTTCATAACTAATGACAATAGGCACATTCTTCGAAAGTTTAGTGTCTTCGATTGAGAGACCCACGCCGACTTCCGTAAGACCGTGAATGTCATCCCAGAAATCATCCTCCGTAAGTAGATCCGTACTCATCCCCGACTAATTCTATGGTCGTGTCTTGCCTTATAGTAGGCATACATAGTGTCCAATGATATCACCCTATTGGAAGCCTGAAAAGGCAGAAGCCCTTCTCTCGCTTCGCACCAAGGCTGCTCGCTATGTGTCACAAGAATCAACTGGTTCTGAGTCTTGGAACCGTAAAGACGCATCACTGACTCAAACAAATCCAGTTCCTCTTTCGATAATTCCAGACTGGCCGCAAGCTTCTCGATGGTTGCAAGCACATCACCTGGCTGAACTCCGAAATCCTTCTCTTTTAGATGATCACACATATTCGGAACGCAACTCCTGTATTGGCGATATATCCCAGGATAGACGGGACCGTTTACCCACGCCTCCGGAGCCTCAGCGAAAAGTTGATTCTCACGACCAAAGAACACCATATGCCAAGCCTGCTGGTAGTATAAAATCTTCTGAAGCTTCAGCGGACTTACAGAGATACCTTGCGACAGCATAGACAGCCCCAAGAACCTTGCGAAATCAGATATATTAACAGTCTTCATCATCTCCGTATTGCGTTTGTATAGCGTTTGTGTTTACAAAGAAACAACTTTCCGGCCAAATAATCAAGACTTCACGCTGATTTTCACTTCGTTCGTCCCAGTTCCGATTCCCGGATCCGGGCGATGACATCGTCCGTGAACTCGTACATCAGGCGCTCGGCGATGGAGGCGAAAGCGCCGAAGACATAGCGGTTGTGGATCTTGCGGTTGCTCTTGACGGAATGGCCGCCACGCTGGAGACGCTTCATATCCAAGAAACGCTCGTAGGCCACGTGCACGAACGTCAAAGTCCCCGAAGCACCGTTACCGCCAGTCACCGACACGCTTCTGGACGACTCCAACCGTCCCGAACGCTTCTTGACCCTCGCCTCGATGGCCTTCCCCTGATTCCTCAGAAGCCTTTGACCTTCATCTTGAAGGACCTCGCTTATGAAACGCGCCCTGACATCCATCACTCAAACGCAAGCTCAATGCTGTACCCGCTCCAACCACCGAACACACTTGCCTCCGGCACCACATCAGCCGAAGCCAGCGACAAACCTGTCACCAGGCGGCAATTCTGGCTGGAAGCCTCCTCCGTGATGTAGGCCAGAATCAAATCCGCGATCTCCAGGAGCCGTGAATATTGCTTATTCTCAGATTCCTCCGTCTTGTCGAGCCCAAGTCCCTTCTCCAACACAAAGATCACCGTCCCCAGTTCTTCACGGAACGAATCCGAATCCCCACGCTGATGCACCTCCGGACGCGCTATCAGAACCTGCACACCCGAAAGATGGGCCAGCTTGGAAGTGGCGTCCGACTGCGCGGTCGTGCAAATCGGATCTATGTGCTCGCAGCACCAACAGGAATGAATCTTCAATCCCGCAAGGTACTCAGTGAGCCTTTGAAGCCTTGATAATCTGCTCATTTCTCTTTCTCTCCTTATAATTATGCCACATAATTGACAACACCGAGAACAACGGCTCCTCATCCACCCTGTCAATGTTGCCAAGCGTGTTCTCCTTGGCTACCTCGACCAACAGGTCATTCCACCCGAAACTTACCCCGGAATGGTTCTCATCCCCCGCGAACAGCCTCGACAAGTCGATTTCCTCTCCGTCAACCTCCAGAACGCCCGTCTGAAGGTACCTTAGGCAAGCCGAAAACCACATCATCACCAGATTCTTCTGCCATCCCTTCAACCTCGACGCTCTATGAATATGCCTCCGCGCGTTCCGTTGGTCCACATCGGGAACCATACGCCCCGCCCGATTGACCTTCCTGGATCGCACACGGTACAAAAAGGCGATGCACTCATCCAGATCAGCGATGTCGTGGCTCTTGAAGAACCGGTTCACAGCCGCCGAGGCGTGCCGGAACTCCCCGAACGTCAGATCCTGAAGCAAATCCCCCGGACCGTACAGCCTTACAAGCCCCGACCGCACCACCGGCATAGGATTCGAGATTGAATCAAACGTCAAAGCAGCCGACTCCTCCGAGAACAGGAACCCCAGAAACTTTTCGCACATCCGATAGACATTCTCATCCCTCAAAGATCCCTGATCGCCATTGAATATGTCCGTGAACCATCCCTTGACGGTTCTCCGAACCCCAAGCAGCATCCAAAGCACCCTCACATTTAAGTCCAACGGAGATTTCCCGCGCCTAAGGCACCACTCGAAGATCTGGAACACCTCACGCACCTGTTTCGGAGTCATTTCGCTCCACGAACCAGGCACCTGGACAACCTTACCGGTCTCGAAAACCTCTATCGTGTTCATCACTCAGTCGTAAAGAATTTGTTCCGCCTGTCATTCGTGGGCAAAAGCTTAGGATCCACCTTCTCATCGTTGATCAGCTCCGAAAGATCCGTCAAAGCGTCCTTCACCTCCGCCTTCAAATTGCCAACATACCAGTCGATTTCATCGGTGGTCGCCACCCTGTTCGACTTGTTGCCCTGATAGGTAGGGGAGAACCGCCTTGCTATCTCGATAGGGAACACCTCAAGGCTCCACCTCGTGCCAGCGATGATCACCGCGCTGAGTATCGCCGCCCTTCTGGCCAGCGAAAGCACCCTCGGCTCAGCCGAACCGTCAGCGATCGAAGCCCATTTATCCCCCGCGAACGGCTCTATGACCGCCCTTTGCCGCTCGATCACAAGCGCCTGGAGCAGATAATAGACGTAGTAGCTCCCATCGATGGGATAGACCGCCTCGAACTCCTGAATATTCCTGACAATGGATTCGCCTGTCATCGTCCTCTTGGCCGAAGCCTTCCAGTTCTCGTTGCCGGAAGCCTCCAAGTAGGAGTACAAAGCGTCCAAAGCCCGGAAATACCGTTCCCTCATCGCTCTGTCATCCCTGTCTATCTGCCATTCGTAAGGACTTCTTTCATTGTCGTCAATCTTGACCTTCCGACCGGTCGATTCGTGGGACACGGACGAAAGTTTGGCGTACCGCATCAACGCCAGACAAGCCACCGGAAGCCTCACAGCGGCCACGAGCTCCGGCTTCTCATCCTCATCGTAAGCCTCCGCGGCCTCCTTGACCACATTCGTGCTCACAAGCCGCGCCACCTCATCGGTAGCGAACCGGATTTCCGTCTCGATCAGTCTGAAAGGAGAAGAAGCGTACCACTGGCCGGTCAGATCCTCCAATTCCTTGGAACCGTCCCTATTTCTGTTGAACAAATCCATCATATTCACTGATTTTTAACCCTTGCCGATGAAGTCAAAGCATCCTCCGCCTCCAACTGCTTGTGGAAGAACCCAAGTTTCAGTCCCTTTCCAGGGAAATTGAACGCTATCGCCTGATTGATCGGCTCCAGAATCGTCTGCGATGCGATCTCAGTGTCCGAAAGCAGGAACAGCTTGAAGGCGTACAATAGTTCCGACCCTGATGCCAGCTTGCCGTTCACCATCACGTTCGACAGTGACGGATGCAGCCCCATTCCCGAAGTGATGGCCGAAGCAGAAGCCTCGGAGATCTTCAACTGAGCCTCCACAAAGTCCTTCATCTTCTGGTCGATCGCCTCCACGGTCCACGACACACGCCCCGCACCGCTCTCGGAAGGCATATCGAGCGAATAGAAGAACTTTCCCGCGTTCTCCTTGCCGCTGAGCACATCCTGCATCTGCATCAACAGATCCTCCGTCAGCCTGCTGATCTCGTTTTCCACCTTGGTGTCATCCCAAGTCGGATGAACCATCCGCAGACGGTCACGCCTTTCCTCCCAGTACTCCTTAGGAGCCTTCACTAGATAGGCAAGATTGATTCCGTTGTCCGTCACATACTTGAATATGGTCGGGATCTCCGAGCCCTTGACAATCCAGCGCAACGCGCCCCAATATTGCGGCACCGCGTAGAAATCCCTTGCGAACGAATAGGTGTAGTTATACGATGCCGACGCTCCGAACCGTCCGGGATTCTTCCTGTCATAGACCGGATAGACCCTGACGCCAGTCCCCACGCAGGAATGCTCGAAATCCCCCACGACAATGTGCTTCACATCCCTGATCTCCCTGCTGTCCGTCCACTCCAACCTCGCGTTCTTTGAAGGAATATGCTCAAGATAGGCTATCTTAGGCTCCCTGCCTATTCTCCGGCCTTTCTCCAGATACTTGGCATCGAAGAAGCCTTTCAGATGCAGGTAATCGGTCATACACCCCTTGATGTAGCTGACATAATCCCAGCTGTCCAACCACGCCTGAATCTCCCTGTCCTCCTCCCAGTGATGCACGATGTTCCCCTCCTGGTATGCCAACCGGTTCAGGAACACGCCCTGACCGTAGAGAAGTCCCATCTGCCTTTCAAGGATTCCGGGACCAAGATTGTTTTCGTCCAGAATGTCCCTAAGGTGAACCGGCAGGTTGTTGTCGTGGCCGAACGGCACGATCTTCTGACCGCAAATCGTCTGGGGCAACTGCTCCCAGTTCCTTTGTTGCGCCATCCAGAACACCGAGTCCAGACTGCTGTCCCTTCTGTTGGAAAGCGCGAAAGCCCGGCCATCGTTCAGCCGTAGGACGGCAGTGTGGTCGGATATTTTTTCGATTCTGCTCATACGAGTATCAGTTTTTGTCCGTTGAATGTCATCAGAAGCGGCTGGTAGAAACGCCTCGGCTCTCCGGTCTCCAGATCCACGTAGCCCTCGATGATGTCAGCGTTCCTGTTGTGCTCCTTGGTCTCCCTATGTCTCAGCACTCCACGTCGTACATAGACGATTCCGTCGCTTGTGCCTTTCGTGGGGTTATAGCTCATAAACGAGAAACTGAAGCTCCTGTCTTCCTCCGACAGTCGCCTCATCTCCGCCAATGCTTCATATACGTTCATATCACAAAGTTAGCCACCACCCAAGACGATAAAAAGGACACCTTGCACAAGTCGCTTCGACAAGCTCAGCGACCACCGCTGACCGGTCACTGAGCTTGTCGAAGTGACTGAACCGTCCAACTCATCGAAGTGACCAAAACTACAGCACAAGGCTCGGCTATTTCAGCCGAACGACCCCGTTTTGTGAATATATTTCCGTCAAGTGCGTGCCTTTCAGCCCCTTGCGCCCCGCCACGGCAAAAACGCATTTTTTTCGGCCGCAAAAGAGCCCGGGCCGCCCTGCTGAGGAATCGCAATTGCGATTCCTTTCCGAGGGTGATATATGGCGCGCACCCCTTTCAGCCCTTGTTCTTCCCGACCGCCCGCGGATCCATCGCCGAGGACGGAAGCATCGTCTTACCGCTGGCCACGCCTCTGAGTTGCTTGGTCATCACAAGATACTTGAATGAGTCCGATGGGTTGGTGGACTCGGTAGGCAACTGCTCCACCGGCAACTTCTCGCTTCTCTTATCCTTGAACACAACCCCGTTCCTCACCACCGTCCTTGCCTTCTCCAATGACAGCTTCAGATGCTTGGCTGCATACGCGTCGATGCGTATCACAGGCAACCGTGGGTTCCGCTCACTCATTATCTCCTGCATGAATGAATATTCCTCCGGCTGGCCGATGTTGCCCTGGTTGATGGACATCAGCTGCACCGTCCACCCTGTACGGCGACCGGACTCATCATATTCAACTGCCTTCTTGAACTTGCTGACCTGATCCTCACCCACAGACTTATAGGCGTTGCCGGCACGGTCATAGTACAACATCAGAGTCTTGCGCCTCACAGGCGCGAAGAAGGTACGGAACTTCTCCCCAAGGTCAGGGACATATTCAGGCGCAAGAGTGTAGAGGAACTTCACCACTCGCAGGCACGCGCGTCCCTTCTCGATGTCATTCTGAGCTATGGACATCGAGCACATATTCCCGAAATCCACTCCGGCGATGAGAGGTTTGTCCAGATCCAGATATTTCAGCACCCTGCAATCCTCCTGATCCAGCAGTCCGAATCCATCGTAGGCATCCTCATCCGTGCCGTCATAGTAGAAGTGGCGTTCGCTAAGGGATGTGTAGAAGCGGTCGCCTGATTCCAGGGACGGACGCATAGACAGGATAGCCGTGTTCAGATCCGGAAGCTTACCCGCGATGGCATCTCCGAACCATTGCTCTGTGAGAATGTCCACATTGATGTAGGAC
>CAVKYA010000010.1:0-23503 GCA_963660255.1 Bacteroidaceae bacterium
AAAAGATTGCCTCCCAGGTAAGGAGGGACATCATCAGGATGGTCGTGAAGGCCAACTCCGGACACCCGGGCGGATCCATGAGCAGCGCTGACTTCATGACAGCCCTGTACTTCAATGTCATGGAGCATAATCCGGCGACATGGACACGCGAGGGAAAGGATCAGGACATATTCATCCTTTCGGCCGGGCACCTCACGCCAATGTACTATTCAATCCTGTCAAGGGCAGGATATTTCCCGACATCAGAGCTCGGCTCGTTCCGTAAGTTCGGAAGCCGCCTTCAGGGACACCCTTCAGTGAGAAAAGGTCTCCCGGGCGTGGCTCAGGCCGCCGGTTCTCTCGGACAGGGCCTTTCAGTAGCCGCAGGCGTGGCTCTCGCGAAGAAGGCCGACAACGATCCTCACAATGTCTTCGTTCTTTGCGGAGACGGCGAGACAGAGGAAGGACAGATCTGGGAGGCGGCGATGTTCGCGGCGCACCACAAGGCCGACAACCTGATCGCTATGACCGACTGGAACGGACAGCAGATCGACGGTACCACAGAGGATGTGGCCGGTCTTGGAGACCTTGAGGCCAAGTGGAAGGCCTTCGGCTGGGAAGTCATCATCGCCGACGGACACGACATGGACAAGATTCTTGAGGCGTTCGCGCAGGCGAAGGCCGGTGTCGGAAACGGCAAGCCGAAGATGATCCTGTTCAAGACAGAGATGGGACACGGCGTTGATTTCATGGCGGGCACCCACAAATGGCACGGCAGCGTGCCTTCAGAGGAGCAGTGCCAGAACGCCCTGAGCCAGCTTGAGGAAACATTGGGAGACTTTTAATTTACGAATATTATGAAGAAATATACAGACAAAGGCAAGAAGGACACCCGCAGCGGTTTCGGAGCCGGCCTTCTCGAAGCCGGAAAGGCTGACTCAAGAGTCGTGGCATTGACCGCCGACCTCAAGGGATCACTCAAGATGGACGCTTTCGCGGCCGAGTTCCCGGAGAGATATTACGAATGCGGCATCGCCGAGTCCAATATGATCGGCGTGGCCTCAGGAATGGCCCTTGCGGGCAAGATCCCGTTCGCCGGATCGTTCGCCGAGTTCGTCACAGGACGTGTTTACGACCAGATCAGGATGGAAGTCTGCTACGGCAAGACCAACGTCAAGATCGCGTCCTCACACGCCGGAATCACCCTCGGCGAGGACGGAGCCACACACCAGACGATGGAGGACATAGCGTTGATGCGCGCCCTTCCGGGAATGGTTGTCATCAACCCTTGCGACTGGACCCAGACCAAGAACGCGACAATCGCCGCCGCCAAATACGACGGTCCTGTCTATCTGCGTTTCGGCCGTCCGAAGGTCGCCGACTTCACTCCTGACGAGCCGTTCGAGATCGGAAAGGCTTACGTGCTGAACGAGGGCAAGGATGTCACCATCTTCGCCACAGGACATATGGTTTGGGAGGCTCTTCAGGCCGCCGAGGCTCTTGAAGCCGAAGGAATCTGCGCCGAAGTCATCAACGTGGCCACCATCAAGCCACTCGACACCAAGACCGTCATCGCTTCCGCCATCAAGACCGGTGCCGTGGTTGTCGCCGAGGAGCACAATATGGCCGGAGGCCTTGGCGAACTGATCGCCGGAGTGCTCGCCGCCACCTCCCCTAAGCCGATTGAATATGTCAACGGACGTGACGAGTTCGGCCAGAGCGGAACGCCGTCCGAGCTTCTCGCCGCTTACGGAATGGACGCTCCGCACATCGTTGAGGCCGCCAAGAAGGTTCTTGAAAGGAAGTAGGCAGGCGCTTCGACAAGCTCAGCGACCACGCCATACGGTCACTGAGCTTGCCGAAGTGACAGGGAAAGCCTATAAAAAAACAGAAATTTCTATAAAAAACAGAAAAAAGTTAGGAGACATTTACGTTTCTTAACTTTTTTTCTGTTTTGTATGCCTATCTTGCCGGCACGAATCAATCAACAACTAAGCTATGAAGATGAAAGATTTATGCGCGGAAGAAAGACCACGTGAGAAGATGCTCTCCAAAGGGGCGGGTGCGATGAGCAATGCGGAACTGCTTGCGATCCTCATCGGATCGGGAACCCAGAAAGAGAATGTGCTTGAAGTGGCCAACAAACTGTTGGCTGCCAATGAAGGTAAACTGTCAATGATAGCAGGGATGGATGCTGGGCAGATGAAAGAGATCGGAGGCATAGGCTGTGTCAGATATGCGGCCATAGCGGCGGCGTTCGAACTCGGTAAACGCCGCTGCCTTGAGGATCCGGGAATCAGGAAGATTCCTTTGACCGATGCGGCAGCTGTGTTCAGGCTGATGCGCCCGTTCCTCACGGGATTGGGTCACGAAGAATTTTGGGTGATTCTTCTCAATAGAGCCAACTATGTAATCCACAAGGAGATGCTGAGCCTTGGCGGAACATCTGCGACAGTCGTGGACCCGAAGTTGGTCGTCAAGAAAGCATTGGACAAAGGCGCAAGCGCGATGATAATGGTCCACAATCATCCATCCGGTAATCCTCGTCCAGGGCAGTGTGACCTGACAGAGACCGAGCGGATAAAAAAGGCCGCCAATACTTTCGACATCGCCCTTCTGGACCACATAATAATCTGCGACGACTGCTTCTTCAGTTTCGCCGACGACAAGGTGACAATGGCGGAAAGTCTATGAATATGCCGGAGCGGACTACGGGATATTCATAAATTACACTGTGTCCCTCAAGCGGGTGGCCGCAAAAAATTTGTTGGTGTGGAAATAAATCCCTACTTTTGATTTTCGGAAATCAATTTCGAAAAACCAATGAAAGTCATCAATCTTGGCGAGACCGATTCGGTCCTCAACAACATCGTCGCGCAGATGCGTGACAAAACAGTTCAGAAAGACAGCCTTCGTTTCCGCTACAACCTTGAGAGGTTGGGGCACATCTTTGCCTACGAGTTGAGCAAGGTGTTGGACTACAGTCCGAAAGATGTCATCACTCCCCTTGCCACGGCGAGAGTCCGCACCAGTGACGCCAAGATTGTGGTTTCCACGATCCTGCGCGCCGGCCTGCCTCTGCACAAAGGCATCCTCGATGTTTTTGACAATGCCGAGAACGCTTTCATCGCGGCTTTCAGGAAATATGACAAGGGTGACGAGTTCCACATCAACGTAGAGTACTGCACCTGTCCTGACCTGACCGGCAAGACCCTGATCGTCGCCGACACGATGCTCGCGACCGGCGCATCAATAGAAATCGCCTACCATAAACTTGTCGATGAAGGTGGCGAGCCGGCGCACACGCACTTCGTATGTCCTATCGCCAGCATCTATGCCATCGAATTCCTCCAGAAGCACCTTCCCGCAAACACGACCTTATGGACAGCTGCCGTCGATGAGGAACTGACCAGCCACTCCTACATCGTCCCTGGCCTCGGAGACGCCGGTGACCTTGCCTACGGATCAAAGTTGTAATTATTGGAAACCAATAATTACAACTTAATCCACCCCCCAGTCCCTTACGGGACGGCCCCAGTGGGGCACTGGGGAGCGTTCTCCCCAGACCCATTGCGTCGCTACGCACTGCGTACGCTTTCCCCTTTCCCCACAGTTCCTATGGGACAGCCCAAAGGGGTAAGGATTCCCCGCCCCCTTGCGTCGCTACGCTCCGTATGCTGATTAAAGTTCTTTCAAAACATTAGGAGAAAGTTCTGCACGGAAAGCGGTAAGTACAAAAGAATTCCACTACCATTGACCCGGATAGGGCGCGAAGCGTAGGTAGTGGAATCTTTTGTACTTACCGCGCCTTGACCGAAACCTTAACCGATGTATTTCAACAATTGGTGCGCTTCGACAAGCTCAGCGACCAAACGGCATATTCAGTTACAATTCCTTGCGGAGCCGAGCCTTAGGAATGTCCAACTGGTCACGATACTTGGCGATCGTGCGGCGGGCCACCTTGTAGCCCCTCTTGTTCATCTCGGTCACCAACTGGTCATCCGTGAGCGGCTTACGCTTGTCCTCCGCGTCCACACATTCCCGCAGAGCCTTCTTGAGCTCACGGGTCGAAACCTCCTCCCCATCCTGGTTCTCAAGTCCCTCGGAGAAGAAATACTTCAACGGGAATATCCCGAAATGCGTCTCGATGTACTTGCTGTTCACCACTCTGGAGATCGTGGATATGTCAAAACCAGTCCGTTCGGCGATGTCTTTCAGGACCATCGGCTTCAGATGCGACTCGTCACCGTCCATAAAATAGTCGTGCTGATAGTCCACGATGGCCTTCATAGTACTCTCCAGCGTGTTATAGCGCTGCTTGAGAGCCTCAACGAACCATTTCGCGGAATCCAGTTTCTGCTTGACGAAAGTGGCCGCCTCCTTCTTTTGCCTGTCCGACGAGCCTTGCGCCTCGACAAGAAGATCCGCATACTTCCGGTTCACACGGATCTCGGGAATATTAAAGCGAGGCATTGTCAGTTTGAGTTCTCCGTCCACGATGTCCAGGACAAAATCCGGGACAATCTGCTGCGCCTGATCATTGTACGAATCATCAATCTGTCCACCCGGAGCAGGATTCAACTTGACAATCCTTGCCATAACCGCCTTCATATCCTCTTCAGACAGACCAAGTTTGGTGATTATCTTTTGGAAATGCCTGTTGGAGAACTCGGCGAAATAGTCCGTCAGGATCCTCTCGGCGACCTGAACCTCCTTAGTCTGTTTCTGAGCCTTCAGCTGAAGCAGAAGGCATTCGCGCAGATCACGGGCACCAACCCCGACCGGCTCAAACTCCTGAACCACCTTCAGCATCCTCAGCACCTCCTCCGGACTGGACTCGATGTTGGCCCTGAAAGCAAGGTCATCCACAATGCTGTCAATGTCCCTGCGCAGGTAGCCGTCAGCGTCAAGGCTGCCGATGATGAAGGCCGCGACATCGTGATCGTGCCGCGATAGGTTGCGATACCCGAGCTGCTCCATCAGACTCTGGGTGAAACTCTCCTTCACGGAGAATGTGTTGTACTGAGGACGCTCGTCCTTGCCGTAATTGTTGACGTGAAGCTTGTAGGCAGGAATCGAATCGCTATCGTCAATCTCGTCGATGGAGATGTCCTTCGGCTCATCACTGTCTTCATTCTTGTCCGGAGCCGGAGAATCATCCAAGACCGGATTGTTCTCAAGTTCCTCCTTCACTTTCTGTTCGAGTTCCTGCACTGGCAGCTCGATCAGTTTGATCGTCTGGATCTGAAGTGGAGAAAGCTTCTGAGTCTGTTTGAGTTCGAGTCCCTGCTTGAGCATAATTATATTCCTGAATTATTCTGCCTCAACCCTTTCCACAGTGTAGGAGTGGAATCTGTCAACCACCGGATAGCCAATGGTTTCCTTGACTATGAACGCCGTCGGGAACGAGGCCTTCACCTGCTGGAGCAACTGCATAGCCTCCGACTTCGTCCTGAAATCCCCCACAGTCACACGGAAGAAAGGATTTGAATATGTCCGATATGCCGAAACACCCGGGAACATTCCTTTGAAACGGGTCAAAGCCGTCTCGGAATCGTTCCTGGAAGTCTGCTTGTTGTCATTGAATATCCTGACCCGATACCCGGTGGCGGTTCTGGATGAGTTCGCGGCGATGTGGGCGGCGAACGCGTTTTGAATATTTTTGGACTGATGTACCGTCACACCGCCCTCAGCGGAAAGCAAGCCGAAAATATTCTTTCCGACAAGGGTGGAGTCCATAGCGGCACTCTGCCTGTAGACAATGGAATCACGTATGTCCTGAGCCTGCGCCAGAAAAGCCGCGCCGAAAAGGATCAACGCTGTCGTCAGGATTCTGCGAACGAACATATTCATAAATTACTCTGCCAATTTATTAAGGTCTATATTCTTGAATCTAAAGGTCTTTCCCGCGCCGCTCTTCAGTTTCACAGTGGCTGTGACATCCGTTGTGAAGCCTTCGAGGTTGCCTTTCTTGGCGATCTGCATCAGCCGCATAAGGCTCACTCCCTCACTGAGGGTCGCCGAGCAAGGCAGGTCATAGACCTTTGAGCATTTCTTTTCCACGCTGACGGAATCGGCCGTGTAGGTCGCGAAATCCTCGCCGTTGTACTTGACGGTACCGCTGACATCCGTCACCTTGAAAGCGAATGTCGGGTTGTCTATTCCTACGGCCAGTACAGCGTCAACCGAGCGGAGCCCTTTCAATGAATATGACTCCAGGCCGCAGGAGGTCACCTTTATGTCCTTTACCTTTGACAGGCCAGAGCAGCCGGAAAGGACCGCTGAGGCCAGAAAGGCGATGAAAATGCCGAATATTGTCCTCTTGAATGTCTTCATTTCACACATACAGTTTGTACAAATATAATGAAAAATCCTAATTCGCTGAAAAATCCATATCTTTGCAAAAGAGAGTGATTATAACTGATGAGCAAAAAAATTTACATAGAGACCTACGGTTGCCAGATGAATGTCGGTGACTCAGAGGTCATTTTCTCGATCCTCGGCAAGGAGGGTTATGAGCGCACTGAATCAATGGACGAGGCGGACGTGATCCTCGCCAACACCTGCTCGGTCAGGGACAACGCCGAGCAAAGGATCTGGGGACGCATCGAAGTGTTCCACAAACAGAAGGAAAAAAGATCCGGCGTGGTCGTGGGGATTGTGGGGTGTATGGCGGAGAGGCTCAAGGACAAGCTTCTGGACACCCATAAGGTGGATCTGGTAGCCGGTCCGGACTCCTACAGGACGCTTCCGGCGCTGCTGCGGGACATCGCTCCGGACAAGCCGCAGATCAATGTGATGCTCTCCCACGAGGAGACCTACGCCGACATCGTTCCGGTCAGGACTGACAGGAACGGGGTCTCTGCATTCATCTCGATAATGAGGGGATGCAACAATGTCTGCTCGTACTGCGTCGTGCCTTACACAAGAGGAGCGGAAAGGAGCAGGGACCCGCAAACCATTGTGGATGAAGCCCGTGATGTTTTCGGCAAAGGGTACAAGGAAGTTACCTTGCTGGGACAGAACGTGGATTCCTACAACTGGAAACCGGCCGAGGGCGAGGGATGCGACTTTCCGAAATTATTGGAGATGGTCGCCCGGATCAGCCCTGAACTGAGAGTCCGTTTCGCCACCAATCATCCCAAGGACATCAGTGACGAGCTGATCGAGACGATGGCGAGGTACGACAACATCTGCAATCATATTCATCTGCCGGTCCAGTCGGGCAGCGACAGGCTTCTGGAGAAGATGAGAAGGCGTTATACCGCCGAGTGGTACCTTGAGCGGGTGGCCAGGATCCGTGAGGTACTGCCAGGCTGCGGGATCACTACGGATGTCATCGCTGGATTCTGCTCGGAGACGGAAGAGGATCATCAGCGGACACTTGAACTGTTCCGCAAGGTCGGATTCGACTACGCCTATATGTTCTACTACTCCGAAAGGCCTGGAACGCTCGCCGCGAGGCATTATCCGGACGATGTTCCGCTCGATGTCAAGACCAGAAGGCTGAACGAGATCATCGCCCTGCAGAGCGAGTTGAGCTTGAAAAGCAACCAGAATGACATCGGCAAGACTTTCAGGGTTCTTGTCGAAGGGCCGTCAAAGAAGAATCCGGACGAGCTCTGCGGCCGCTCAGGCAGCAACAAGATGTGTGTGTTCCCGGGCTGTGGGCACAAGGCCGGAGACTATGTGGATGTCAAGGTGCTTTCCTGCACCTCCGCCACTCTTATCGGAGAGTTAGTCTAACTGAATATGTTGCAGTGGATTCTCACAGGGCTCTATGTTCTCCTGATCCTCAGTGTCTTCACGGTCATTCTGGTTGACAGAGGGGATTCAGGAAGGAAGTTCGCGTGGCTGCTGATCATAGCCGTGCTCCCGGTCGTCGGTCTGGCGCTTTACCTGATGTTCGGAATCAACTACCGGCATCACTGGATCTTCAACCGGAGGCACCAGCGGTACAGGGACATCTTCGAGGCTGGCACGACTCCAGAACTGAACAGAATCCTTTTCGGACATAACAACGAAGAGAGGATCCGTGAGGAATTCCGCCCGCTTGCCAGGCTCCTGGGCGCTGAGCGCTACCCGTCCGTCACGTCCGGCAACGACATCGAGATCATCACGAGCGGGCAACGAAAGTTCGACCTGCTGCGGGAGGACATACTGGCGGCCAAGGAATCCATCCACATTGAATATTTCCATTTCGGCAACGACAAGGGCAGCAAGGCCATCAAGAGGCTTCTGATGCAGAAGGCCCGGGAAGGGGTCAAGGTCCGTTTCCTGTACGAGAACATCGCCAATTTCCCTATCGCTTCGGCCTACTATAACGCTATGAGGAAAGCCGGAGTGGAAATCGTGAAGTTCACCAATCCGAGGATGCACCTTCTGGATTTTGCGACAAAACTCAACTACCGCAATCACAGGAAGATAGTGGTGATTGACGGAAAGATCGGGTACACCGGCGGAATGAACATCAACGATCATTATTTCCGCCTTTGGAGAGACACGCATATGCGTATCACAGGCAACGCCGTGGCTGTGCTCCAGTACACATTCCTGGACTCCTGGCTGACTGGTGGCGGCACAATCGACAAGGCGATGATCGATTTCTACCCAATGGCTAAGAAAACGGTCACAGAGCCTTCAAGTTCGATAAGTGAGCCAACGATTTCGGTTACTGAGCCTGTCGAAGTGCCCGAAAAGACAGGACTCTCGCGGACAGTCGCTTCGACAAGCTCAGCGACCGGAGAGATCTCGGCGACCGATAATGAAATAGATTTCCGGGCCACGCATCCAACCCTGAAAGACAAACTGGTCCAGATCGTCCCGGACGAGCCGGACCTGCCGCTGCCGATCCTCCAGTTAAGTTACGAGTGGGCCTTGCAGCACGCCAAGAAGTACATCTATCTCCAGACCCCGTATTTCGTTCCGACCGAGCCGGTTATGGACGCTCTCAAGACGGCCGCCATCTGTGGAGTGGATGTCCGTCTGATGCTCCCGGAAGTGGCCGACAACATTCTGATGCGCCCGGCAAACAGAGCCTACTATGAGGAAGCCCTCCAAGCCGGCGTAAGGATATTCCTGCGTCAGGGAGAGTTCATCCACGCCAAGACCTTCGTCTGCGATGACTACCTCTCAAGCATCGGTTCCGCCAATCTGGACTTCCGCAGCTTCGCGATAAACTACGAGGTCAACTCCTACATCTACGATGAGGAGACAGCCCGGATGAACAAAGGAATATTCCTGTACGACCTCCGCCAGTGCCGTGAGTTGACCCTTGAGGAATGGAACCGTCGTCCGTGGTACTCCCGCCTCCTCGAAAGCCTGATGCGTCTCTTCGCTCCGTTGCTGTAAAACAACACGGCCACATCCCGGGAGAATTCCCTGAATATGGCCGTGCATACTAACCAAATATTTTAATACTGAAAACCAGACGTGATCATCGCATCGATTGCGGCGTAGTGTCCAGCGAGACCTTCATTCTGCCGATCTCGGCCCTCTCAAGGCCACGGACCAGATAGATCCTGTAGGTCTCATCATAGACGAAATTGTCGGGAAGGGTGACACTGATGCCGCCTGGATTGATGTCACCCTCCTCAAGAATGGCTTGGAACCGATATTCCGCGTCCAAAGTCTCAAAGACCAGTGCGTCTCCGGCAAGGAACCCCTGACCAGAGATGTTCAGTTTCTCTCTGGACTGCACTGTGGTGTCCTCTATCGTAAGGTTGTAAGGGAGGATGAAACCGTCATCGTCCTTGCAGCCGGCGAACAATGCGGAAAACGCAAGGAGCATAATTCCCGCCGTGATATTCAAAAATTTCCTCATAGCCTATCCTATTATTTGTAGTGTTCCGGATTCTCATCCTGCCATTCGTTCACTCCGTCACGGATACGGTTGCGGAAAGTCAGGGTATCCGTCACAACCGACTTGGTACCGTCAGCGTTAGCGAAACTGTAATTCAGGAATATCTTTCTGTCCTGCAGAAGTCTGGCGTTGTTGTACCCTGAGCCAAGATCCTCAATGGCCACAGCGTCGGCGGAAGTAAGGGAGACCTTGCCTTCATTGAGGGAAATCCTGACTGAGCCGGCACCCGTCCCACGGTAATTTGTCTTGACCGCGTCCGGAGCCACCGTGCTGAGGGTATAGACCTCGTGCGTCTTCTCGTCAGAAGGAATCGAGGTAGGGTAAACGTCTGTACTTACCACATTGCCGGTGGCATCGGTCACAACGGTCTTTCCGCCGTGATACCAATTGCCGAAAAGCATATTCTCGTACCTCAAGGCAATGATCTCGTAGGAACGGGAGAGCAGGACAGTATCCACATCAGCGGATGTCAGACGGAAGCCGATGGCATAGTACGGCAGACTGCCCGCACCGGGAAGCGCAAGGAAAGCGGCTGAATCAGCCTTGACAGTGATGGAGCCGGTGTGTTTTCCTTTCCTTATCGTGAAGCGATCCCCCTCCAGGACCTTCACTGCACTCATAGGAAGCGGAGTGAAAGCCTTTATGCCGCTTTGAACGACAGCGTTCTTGACATAGTCCTGGCTTACAGCGCCTATGGCTGTCTGGCCGCTCATCTCTGTGAACGCGTTGAACGGAGTCTCCGCATCCGGAACAAAGAACCGGAGATCGTCGGTGAGAAGACTCTCGTCGAACTCATACCAGACGTCACGATCATATTCATTGGTCATCACACCTCCGAGCACAGCGCCTATCTTGAACTGCATTCCCTCCCCTACCACAAAGGTGCGCAGGTCGTACTGGTAGGCAAGGTAGGCCCCGCTGTAGTCAAAGTCCTGGACATAATCCTTGTAGCAGCCGGTCAGCGACAAAGCAGCGGCGACAGACAGCAGCAGGGTGGATATTTTCTTGATATTCTTCATATTTCTGTTTCTTTAATATATTAACGCCAGTTGTCCCATCCCTCATTCTGCACCATTCCGGTCTTGGCCGCGTCATAGTACGGAATAGGGAGCCAGCGGGAATTGAACCTGCGGGTCTCGACAGTCTCATAAGTGATGGAAGATCCATCGAATACAGGCTTCATCACATCCACATTGATGTTCTTCTGCCAGTCGGCCTCTGTGGACCATCTTCTGAGATCCCAGAAACGCTGTCCCTCGAAGCAAAGTTCGATGTGCCTTTCATTCCTCACAAGCTTGTCAAATGCATCCTTGCCGCTTGAGGCGACTTCATCAAGATAAGGATCCTCAACCGTGCCAATGCCGGCAAGGCCATCGTTTGTCGGACGGTCGCGCAGATAGGCCAGGGCCTTCTTCGCAGTGTAGCCGAAGATCTCGGTCTCCGGGCCGACGGTCTGGTTGGCGGCCTCGGCGAAGACAAGACACATCTGAGCCCAACGGAAGAAGAATATTGACCGTGGCTGGGTGTTCACCTTGTCGTCATTCTTGTTCCACTCCTGGTTCACATATTTCCTGACATAATAGTTTGTCAGCGTGTTGCCGACTCCCCCGGCCTCGTCCTTGCCGCCGACGGACATATCGAAAGTGTACATCGTCTCGTTGTTGGACGGACGTACCACATTGGCACCGTGATAGTTGACCGTACTGTAGAAACGAGGGTCACGGCCGGAATACGGATTTGCCGGATCATAACCGGAACGAGGATCATCAATAGGATAGCCGTTCGCCATCGGGAAAGCGTCCACAAGGTTCTGGGTCGCGCCGACAGAGCCGTTGCCACGGAATCCCTGCGGATAGAAAAGATTCTCCATAGAGGAATTGGTGGCCCAGCTTGAAGTGAATATTATCTCCTGCGAGTTAGGCCAGAGCCAGGTGAATTTCTCCGACGGATTGAAACCGTTCGGCTGCGCCCCGTCACGAAGCAGTTTGAAATCCATCACCTCGGCGGCGTACTTCGCAGCGTTCTCCCATCTGGAGACATCCCCGTCAGGATTGAAGGCCGGCGATGCCCAGAACAGATAGACCATCGCTTTCAAAGCTTTCACGGAAAGTCCGTCCATCCTCTTCCAGCGTGAAGATCCGTCAATCGTGCTATGCTGCCCCAACCAGTCCCTGTTGGCTTCAGGAATATACACAAGCGCGGAATCGCAGTCATCCAGAATCCTCTGGACGCACTCGTCGTAAGTGTTTCTCTCCACACTCTCCGGATCGGCGTTGAACACATCGACCGGAGCGGTAAGGATAGGGAAACCGAGCAACCTTCCGTCCGTGCCCACACCACCGAACTTCTTAAGAAGATCGAACTCGTACCAAGCCCTCATCGCATAGGCATCACCCTGAAGGTAGCGTTGCAGCAAGGCGTTTGTGGTGTTGTCAACAAGATAGCGGGTATTGAGGCCGACATTGTCCTCCAGGAAAGTGTTGACGTACATAATGGCCGTGTAGTCCCTTGTCCAATATGATTCGAAAGGGTAAGAGGCCGGAGACACGGCACCTGTGCCATAGCGCCTGATCGCGCTGCCGCTGGAAGTGATCACGGCATCGTCCGTTATGGCGTCAAGGTAGATATATTCATTGCTTATGTACGTGTCAGGAAGCAAATCGTAGGCTTTTTCCACAAAGCCCCGGATGTAGGACGGATAGCCGGAAATGTTCTCATCCGTCACGTTTCCCATCGGAAGTGGGTCGAGGAAATCGCATCCGCCAAGGATGGCGGCGGCGGAAATCAGGAATATTCGTAAATTGTTTTTCATTGCCTGTTCTCGTTAAAAGTTCAACTTGACACCGCCGGTGAATGTCCTATACAGAGGATCTGTAGAGACACCGGCCGAGGTTGACTCAGGGTCAATATACTTGATTCCGCTTATCGTCAGCAGGTTGGAGCCATGGGCGAAGATTCTTATACCCCTGATCCAGTTTGAGTTGCGGAATGATGTTGACCAACCGATCTCTACATTCTGGATCTTGAACCAATCTCCCTTGCGAAGCCAGAAGCGGGACGCTTGGAAATTGTTCGTGATCTTGTCATAGGAAAGACGAGGATAGTCTCCGCCGATGTTCTCGCTCACGAATTTCGAGTAGTTGTTCTGTCCCCATCCGTTCCAGAAGTAGCTGTTGGTGAACGGAATATCGAAGAAAGCCTTGCCCGTTCCCACCACGGTCAAGTCAAAACCTTTGTATTTAAGATAGACATTGACCGCATAGTTCAGCTTCGGGGAGGTGTTGCCGATGATGGTCCTGTCGTTGGAGTCAATCTTGCCGTCTCCATTCATATCCTTGTACTTCAGATCACCTGCCTGAACCTCGGAATCGAAGGTCTGCCCAGGAGAAGAGGCGATGTCCTCGGCGGACTCATACTTGCCGAGATAGACATAACCGTGGTAATCACCGACCATAGAGCCTTCCACCTTGTTGTAGTCATTGATCTGGTTCTCGCTGTAGCGGAGGTACTTGCCACGGTTGTAGATCGCCCATCCGCCGACTGAATATTCAAAATCACCGATCTTGTCGGTCCAGTTCAATGCCACCTCTGTTCCTTGGTAGCGGATCTTGTTGTAGTTGTCGTAGGTGGCCACTCCGTTGAAACCGAAGAGTTTAGGGTTCACATCGCTTGTGTTGGTGATGATGCCGTCACGGAGGATGTAGAAGTAATTAGCGTCGATGGAGAGCCTGTTGCCGAAAAACTTAGCCTCGACTCCGGCGGTGACCTCCTTGCGCTTCTCCCAGGTAAGATCCTTGTTGCCAAGGCGCTGGAGGGTCGTCTTGTAGGACTGGTACTTCGTGGAGCCACCGATCCATTCAAAGTCTGTCGAGGCCGGTCCGAAGTTCACACCTTTCTCCTTAAGATACTCATCCTCATAGAGATCCAATGCCCCGAACGTGTTGTAGCCGATGACACCGGCCTGAGCACGCAGCTTGAGATAGTCAAGCCAACCGGAGCCTTTGAGGAAATCCTCCTCGGACATAACCCAGCCAAGGCCCAGAGACGGGAACACTCCGTACCTCTTGCCTTTCATAAACATACAGGAACCGGCCGTGTTCACGACGACCTGAGCCAGATAACGGTTCGCGTAGGAATAGTCAGCGTTAAGGATAACAGACTGCTGACGGTCCCTGTAGGCGGAAGAGCTTCTCTCCGTCGTCTCAAGATAATAGACAGCGGCGGCCGAAAGACGATTCTCGCCCCAGTTACGGGCATAACTCAGCCTTTCATTGAGGTACAGACTCTGGTGATACCATTTGCCGAAAGCCGATTTGCCGGAAGCCTTGGTACCCTCGTGAGAAGTCTTCGCGCTCGTTCCGGTCTCCGGATCGTAGATCACTGCGATGTAATCAGGATTCTTTCCTATACGATCCATATTGAAGACGTTGAGGCCGACATAAGACTCGAACTTGAGGCCTTTGGCAATCCTGTTCATATCCCAGGTCAATGTGCCGTTGATGATTCCGGAACGCTCCCTCTCGGTGAAGAACCCATTCTCGGTCAGAGCGGCGTAAGGGTTGGCAGTGTAGTCTTCGTTCACACCGTAGATCCATCCGCCGGTCTCGGTGTTGAGACCCACGTGGACAGGAAAGGCGTTCGGAGGCGTGGTGTTGGCCAGAACAAGATAGTTGTCAAACTCATTGAACGTGCCGTTACCGCCGTAGCCATAGTGAGGGCTGCGCCTGAAATTAAGGCCGGAGAACAGACCCACATTGAACTTAAGGTTACTTGTGATCCTCATATCGGCATTGGCCCGGACATTCATCTTGTTGAAGCCGGCGTTCGGTCCGGCAGCATAGAAGTCTCCTTCTCCAAGATAGCCGAAATAGACCGCGTACTTCACTGCCTCAGTGCCTCCCTGAACCGTCAGATTAGCCTTCTTATAGGATTTGGTGTCCTTGAACATCAAGCCTCTCCAATCCACAGACGGATGGATCAGATCATCCGGCCTGTTCAATGAATATGCCTGAATATCCTCGGCCGTGTACCTCAAAGGATAGCCGGCCGCCTCGCGGGCCTGGTTCTGCAATGCGGCATATTCAGCCCCGCCGACATATTCAGGCATCCTGTCAACGACGCTGACTCCGCTCTCCATTCCGACCTTGATGGTCTTTCCAGCCGCCAGACCTCTCTTGGTGGTGATGTAGATCACGCCTTCTGAAGACCTTGCGCCGAAAAGAGCCTTGTCAAGGACATCCTTGACGAATGTCATCGACTCGATTTCCTCAGGATCGATCTGGATCTCGGAAAGATAGACCGGCTGCCCGTCCACAACGAACTTAGGGGTCATTCCTCTGAAGTTCATTCCGCCGCGCAGTCCGTCAGACATAAGTCCGGTCATTCCATTGACCTCCGTGATGATAAGTCCAGGCACGACACCTGTCAGGGCGTTCCTGAAATCCGTGGAAGGGTACTTGTTGATGTCTTCCTCATAAAAGACGGAGGAGCTTCCCGTGGACAGAGACTTGTTGTAATTATTACCATAAGGAAGGACAAGTGTCTGCCTCACCCTATGACCGGCCTTCGCCGGGACATCGACAGTGTCCGCGGGAGACTTTCCGGCCGCCAGAGCCGGTGATTCCGACACAGCCGCCAGCAACGCTGACACCAGTACGACGCTGATTGTCTTAGTGTATCTTTTCATATTCTTTTCCGCTGATTGTTACCAAACTTCATTGTTGGTGAAATTCTTCATCTTGTTCACCTCGTCGGTCGGGAACGGGATATAGTACATAGCCTGCTTCCAGGAACCTTGACGGTTGGCCGGGATCGAACGGCGCTCGTACCTCCTTCCGGCAGGATATTCCTCGCTGACAGGCACTTTCTCGACATAGATGCCCATAAGGGTCTGGGTCATTGTCTTCGGAGCGATCTTCCATCTGCGGATGTCAAGGTAATAGTGATGTCCCTCAAACGCAAGCTCGACGGTCCTCTCATTCTGGACCCGCTCACGGAACAAGTCCTTGTCCGCCGTGAACCTGTCCTGAACGCCTGGCATCCCGGCTCTCTCACGGACCTTGTTGATCGCCTGAACAGCCGTAAGATCCACGCTTCCAGCCTTTCCGGACGGTCCATAGGCCTCGTTCACGGCCTCGCCATAATTGAGGTACAGTTCAGCCAGACGGATCAACGGATCGGTCCTCTGATAGTTCTTCTGATAGTTTCCGTCCCACCATTTGTTCACGAGATAACCGGTGTTGGTCCAGCCTTTGGCGTCATCCGCGCCCCACTCGTGGTTGAGGGTTCTTGGAGAGCTCGCGCCGCTGATCTTGGTTGTCGGATAGATCTTCAAATCAGGATCGTAATACATATTCACACCTGACGCGCAGCCGGCCACAACGCTACCGTCGTGAAGCACGGTAAGGTCAAGGCGGGGATCACGGTCGGCGAAAGGATTCTGATCGTTGTAATGTCCTTCGGCCTCGGCTTCATCCCTTTCCTCCTCTGTCTGAAGAGGATCACCGTAGATTGTCTCGAACCTGTCCACAAAATTCTGTGTCGGACAGTCACCGCTGGCGTTGGACGCGTTGGAGATCGAGTACGTGTACATTCCGGTGAAGGAGCTTGTCTTGGCCGAACCATAGTTCCACGCCCAGATGTGCTCGTTGGTGTACTTGGAAGCGATGAAATTGTTCTTCCAAGAGCCGATCGGAAGCAGCTCGTAGCCGTTGTCCAGCGCAAGTTTCAGAGCTTCGGCGGAAGCCTCGGCTGCATCTTCCCAGTCCTTCTGGCCAGAGACATTGTTCAGCGGGCTTGCCGCATAGAGCAAAGCCCTGGCCTTCATCGCCTTGGCGGCCACACCGTTAGGTCTGTCCTGATCAGGTGCCGTCAGGTGTCCCGGATTGCCGAAGGTTCCGTCACGGCGGGTCTTGCCGGCCGCGGCGAGATATTCATAAGCCAGTTCGAAATCCTCGGCGCAGCGTCTGTAGGTCTCGTTCGCGCTGAGTCTTGGCTGATCCCAGTTGTCCTCGGAGCCAAGCGCCTTGTCAAGATACGGCATTCCGCCGAAATAGCGGCAGAGCACGAAATGAGCGAATCCCCTCACAAAATACGCCTGCCCCAGAATGTCATTCCTGTCCTGCTCAGAAGGAATATTCTGCACCCTGTCTATGTTCTCGATAGCCTTGTTGCAGATTCTGATGATCTTGAACATTGAATATGACACCGGCCTTCTTGTCAGATCCGTCGTGAACACCTCCACATTGGCCCCGAGCGTGCCGGCCTTGATGCTTTGCGCCCTGATGAGACGGCCGGAATCACACATATCCGTCATCGCAAGCCAGGTGAAACGAAGGCTCCAGTTGTCCAGATAGAGAGGATAGCCCTGCTTGATGTTTGTGTTCCTTTCGGAATTGGCCACCGAATTGCCATAGACATAGTCAAAATATGCCTTGTAGTTGTCCCAGATGGTGAACACCTCTGTCTCGTCAAGACCTGTCTCCGGATTGATGTCCAGCCAGTCGCAACCAGAGAAAATAAGGCATAACGCAAGTATGCCGCCGCTTAGTATCTTTTTCATCTTGATCATTTCCATTAGAATCCCACTTTGACGCCAAGTTTTACACTCAGCATATTCGGATAGAAACCTGACGTGAAGGTCGTGCTCTGAGGATCGCCCTCGATCAGCCCCGTGCCGGTCCAGATGTTGTTTCCTGTGGCGTACACGTTAAGGCTCCTCAGACCGGTCGCCTTGAGGAACGCCTTTGACTTGATTGTGTAGCCGATGTAGATTTCCCTCAGGTTCACATAATCGGACTTTCTCCAGGTACGTCCCTCAAGCATCATCGTGTACGATTTTGTCGGATCACCGCCAGCCCACATATACATCGGGTGGCCGGAAGCTCCGCCATAGACCAACGTGGCGTGGTTCGCGCCCTGGTTGTCCGGCCTCCAGTAATCCAGCTGCGATGTGTTCACACGGTAGTCACCCTTGTTGAACTCGACCTCCCAGCTTCTGTTGAAGTTGACATATTTCCCGAAGTTGGCGGTCCAGAGCATCCTGACCTCGAAGCCCTTGTAGCTCACTCCGTAGTTTAAGGAAGCCACCGCCGGAGCGTATTGGGTTCCCTTTATGGCGTGAAGGTCATCCACGTTCAGGAGACCGTCAGCGGAATAGTCAAGATACTTGTAGGCACCAACGTTCAGGTACTGCCAGTTACCGGCGTAGGAAGGATAGTTGTGGATGTCGTCCACGCTGGTGTAATAGCCGCCGTCAACGACAGAGACTCCGTTGGTCTGTCCTCTGTAGGCCTTGCCGGCCGTCTTCTGGTACTCAGGAGCGTAAGGAGCGTCCTCGTAGTTCGTGATGCGGTTCTCGTTCAGGGAGAGCATCGCCGAGATGTCGTAGCCGAAACCGCTCTTGAAATCGTTCTTCCAGCCGACCTCGATCTCGATGCCGTGCTTCTTCATAGAACCTCTGTTGACCTCCTTGTAGGCCGTGCCCACCAACATCGTGACGTTAGGAGCCACGAGCATATTCGAACGGTTCTCGTTGAAGAGGTCCACCTCCAGGGTGAGCCTGTTCTTGAGCCAGCCGAACTCGATGCCAAGGTCCCTCTTGTGGGCAAGCTCCCACTGGGCGGTGTCATTGGCCGCACTGTCCTCGGTGACGTATGTTCCTTTTGAATATGAGCTGTAGTAAAGCCACCTTGAACTGGTCTGGTCGCTTCCGACAAGTCCGTCCGAATAGCGGAATTTCATCTTGGACCACCAAGGCATACTCTTCTTCCACCACTTGTACTGCGAAGGGACCCAACCGACGGCCACAGAAGGGAACAGACCGAACCGGTTCTTCGGAGAGAACTGCTCCGACCCGGTGTAGCCAAGATTGGCCTCAAGGAGATAGGTTCTCTTGTAGTCGTAGGTCACTCGTCCGACAAGACCCATTGTCCTGTACGGGAAAGCCGTCGTGCGGATGTTCTCCCTCTGGTTGAACAGGGCGAGGGCTGACACGGAATGGTCTCCGAAAGTCCTGGCGTAGTTCACAGCGCCTTCCCAGTAGAATGTGACATAGTAGGTGTTCTCGACACCGCCCTTGGTCACGGCGAACTCAGGCTGCTCGTAGATTGTCTCTCCGGTGCTCTTGTTGTTCACCCAAGGGTTGCCGACACCCGCGTCATAAAGATCCCAATCGATGTAATAGACCGGATTCTCGTGGTTGGCGCTCTGGGATATCCGGGAATAATAGGTGCTCAGCGAGAAGTTGGCGGACAGCGAGAGACCTTTCGTGATGAAGTCAAGGTCCTGCTTCAGCTTCACGTCCGTGTAAAGCTTGTTGCCGACGCTTTGGGAATATGATCCATAGCCCAGCAGCTTGACAGCGTTGTCGTAGAACGCTCCCGCCGAAGAGGCGATGCGGTCTCCGCGCTGGTCAGGATAGTCCGCGTCCGGAATCTCGTCCAGGATCCAGTCCGGATAGTAGGCCGGGTACATCATCGGAGACGAGGAGTACATATGCCCGAAAAGGGCGGACGGACTCATACCGCCGGTTCCCGTAGGAGCGTTCTGGACTCCAAGGTTGCCTCCCACCTTGACGGACAGGAGCGTGGACTTTGTCAGGTTCACGTCAAGGTTGGTCCTGTAGTTCAACCTGTCGTAGCTGAAGTTCGAGCCGCCCCAGGACGTGAAATCCTTGAATATGGAGCCTTCCTTGTTGTAGCCGAAAGAGACGAAATATTTCACCTTGTCGGAACCTCCGGTAACGGACAGGTTGGCGTTGACGCTGCTTGAGAAGCTCTTGGTGGTCAACGCGAACCAATCGTTGTCAGGGTAACGGATGGAATTGATCCTGGAAGTAGGGTTCCTATATTCATTGATCTGCCATTGAGGGATCATCGAGCCGAAACTCTGGGTGTTCTTCTGGGCCACATTGAGCAGCTCAGCCGTCGTGGCGGAGGAGATGTGTTCCGGGAACATCGTCGGGAAGTCCATTCCGTACGACACTGAGGCCTGCATCTTAGGTCTGCCGACGGAACCGGTTCTTGTCGTGACGATGATGACACCGTTGGCTCCTTTCGCTCCGAACACGGCGGTGGCGGAAGCGTCCTTCAGCACGGAGATGGTCGCCACCTCGTTAGGGTCGATGTCGGAGAAACTTCTCTCGACACCATCCACAAGCACCAGCGGGCTGGAACCATTCCAACTGGATACACCACGGATGAATATGCTCACGTCGTTGTCGCCAGGCTGTCCTCCGTTGGCGATCGTCACGACTCCGGAAAGCTTACCGGTGATGGCGCTCGTGATGTTGGCGGTACCCGAATTGACGATGTCATCGGTGGAGATCTGGGAAATCGCCCCCACAACGCTCTCCTTCTTCTGCTGGCCGTAGCCGACAACCACGGTCTCCTGAAGCATCGTGGACTCCTCCTCCAGAATTATCCTCAGGTCCTTGGCGCTTGTCAATGTCAGGGTCTTGTAGGAGTAGCCCAGACAGGATATCTCAATGACTGATCCGGCCGGAGCCTTGATCTCAAAACGACCGTCAAGATCGGTAACAGCACCATTGGACTTGTTACCCTTTATCATAACGGCGGCTCCGATCACAGGCTGGCCATCCTGATCGACAACCACACCCTTGACCGACAGGTTCTTAGGCTGTTGTTGGGCGGATATATCCCTTGCGGGAACCGCACTCGCCACCGGTCCCGCGGCTATTGTTGAGGCGACCGCAAGCGGAACCAGAAGCGAGATGAATATTTTCAGACAACTGTTCATATTCTTGGTTATTATTTTTCAATCTTGATCTTGATCGCGTCACAAGTGCCGTCGCTCCACTGACGGACACGGATTGTGGAGGATTTTCCGGCCTGGGTGGCGGCATTGGCGCTGTTCACGGTGTATTCTCCAGCCGCGCACTTGATCCTGAACTTCAACGTGCCGTCGGCGACGGCTGTCTTGAATGTCGCGGTTTCCTTGACATCCACGATAGCGTTCGCCTTTGTGAGCACGTATGTGGCCTCCATCGTGACACCTTTCGCGCTTTTCAGAGTACTTGTGCTCGTAGGTGCCCACTCACCTCCGTCAAAATATTCCACCGTCCAGAAGCAAGGAGCCGAATTGACTCCTGACATCGCGAACTGAATGCTGACAGAGGTTCCGGCCTCGAAATCCTTGACCGGGAAGGTGAACTCCAGATTATCCCCTGTCCAAACACCTTTGTACGCATAATGTCCGTTACCGTCACCGCTGACAATGGAGGAGCGGCCGGCCGGGTCAGCGTATTTCGAATCGTCATTGACAACATTCCATTTCATTTCCGCGGTCTTGCTGTCATCGGCGGCTATGCTCTTTGAAGCCCATTCTGTTCCCTTGAGCACGGAATCCTCAAGTGTCCAAGTCCACTCGGTAGGAGTAACGAACACTCCATTCTGGGTGACCGTGACGACAACATCCTCTATGGCATCATCCTCACACTTGAAGGTAAGAGTGCCTGTACGAGGCTCCGTCGAGGTGTTCTCGGAAGCGGACACTTTGACAGTCGTCCCTTCCATATTCGCGGTTCCTGAGGCCGGTGTCACTGTGAGCCAGTCCATTCCCTCAGACTTGACCGCCGACCAGTTTCTGTTTGTCGTGACTGTCAGCACGGCCACTGTCTCGGCCTTGTCGGTGAATGAGAGCGCATTACCATCAACCCCTGTGACATTGAATACAGGATCGTCAACATATTTCGTCTGGGTGATTCTGACCACCACGTCTGGAGCGCCATCGCCCTTGAAAGTCAACGTGCCCTCACGCGCGTCTCCGGTGTTGAGCTCCGGAGTGACGGTGACCTCGCTTTCGGTCTTGCGCTCCCCAGACTCCGGAGTGACGCTCACCCAATCCAAGCCGGTCTTCTCCACGGTCCAGGCGACATTGCTCCAAACCTTGAACACAACCGGATCGGTCTTGTCGAAATCAAAGGCTATGACATCCGTGTCCAGATCATAGACCTTGATCTCAGGCACGATCGGGAACGCGTCCTGAGTCACCGTGATCGTTTTCTTCACGGAGCCAGCCCTGACCGTCAGCTGTCCCGAACGCTCAAGGTCATCGTTGGCCTCGGCCTTAACGGTGACGGTCGCGAGCTTTCCCGAGCCGCCGTTGACCGGAGTGACCGTCAGCCAATCCATTCCGGACTTGGACACAGACCAGGTTCTTGTGGAAGAAACGGTGAACGTGGCGTTCTCCGACCCGTCGTAGGACAGACGTATGTCATCAAGTCCCTTGATGTCAACCACTTCCTCCGTTCCTTTTTCCTCTTCCGCACAGGATGTCAGGAGCAGTCCTGACAGCACGACAAGCGGCAGAAAGATTAGTCTTAGTGATTTTCTCATAATGTTACTAATTACGTTTTATCATACTCTTTTCAATTATACTCATAAACCGCCCAATGGCATCTAATAGACAGGCTCGGGCTTTTCCCATTCCTTTGTCATATTGTAAGGCATCCTGTAAACCTTGCCACCTTTGTCACAAAAGTACAGGTGCGAGACACTTCTTGAGTCCGGATTGCCGTCGGCCCAGAAAGCATAGAATCCGTCAGCCGCATTGAAGGGCCTTCGAGCGTAAGTCTGATTCAAAAGGCTTCCCGAAGTCAGGTTCAAGTCTCTTTTCCAAGTCTTTCCCTTGTCCGTGCTGGTCCATCGCACCATCTCGCCGCCCGCTCCCCAGTACTGAGGTCCGGGATCAGTCGGAGCGATGACCGTCCACCGCCCATCCTCGACCCAAACGCTTCCGCTGTCGTAGCAATGTGTGGAAGTGGCGATAAGACTCTCCTCCCATTCGGTTCCAGTCCAGTAAAGCGTGTGCCATTGCCTTACGCCACCGTCCGGACCGGTAAGGTGATTGTCGCTGGTGAGGTACAGGATCACCGGATTACCGTTCTGATCAAAATTCAGATCCTTGATGTAGCAATTCCGTCCTTGACTCTGATAATCACGAAGCTCACATACCGAATGCCTGTCCGTGACCGGAACCGTCACGACAGTGCCGTCAGCCGTAGTCCAGGTCTGGCCCCAATCGGTGGACTGAAGGTAGTAGATGTTCGTGCGGGTATCGACCGAACCGTTGATATGGCGGTTGAAAGCCGTGCAAAGTTTGCCTTCGTAAATATTACTTATCTGATAGTGACCTGATTTAGATTCAGAGCCTTCCTTAATGGAGGCCAGTTTCCGGTACGGAGTCCAATCCACACCGTCCTTTGATGTCTGCCAGAAAAGCTGACGGACTCCGTCATAACGGGTGAAGAACAGGAAGAATCCCTTGTCCTTGTCGTACATAACCTGAGGATAGGCCATTATGCTTTCGTTGACATATTCAAAGGAAGAGATGTCGTAAGGCCTGACGCTGCGGTAGCGGACTCCGGGGCGCTTGTTGGCCCTTCCGGCGACAAAGACCCAGACGTAGCCGTCCTTGTCAATCTGGACGGTAGGATCATCGTGAGGGTCGCTCACTCCGAGGACTCCCTTATCCATCACCACACGAGGCTTTCTGAGCATCCCGGTACGGTGGTCATAGCACCCGACCATACATTGCAGATAGGCTTTCCCGGTGTCCGGACAGCCGCCATAGACAAAATACGTCCTGTCCACCTCCGGAGCGTACACCGCCATAGGAATATGCTTCATCGTGTACGTGCCC
>CAVKYA010000011.1:0-23186 GCA_963660255.1 Bacteroidaceae bacterium
CTTGCTGCACCTTCCGTCACAGGTGCACTGGAACAATGGAATACTGAGTTTTCAATAAAACTTGACGAATGCCGTCCCTTGGCCAGAGCAATCGGATATTTGCGCATATTCAACCATATCAATAACATAGGATTTGATTTCAGGAAACGGTTCAAGACAGAGTTCGTCTGGAATCAAGAGAAACATCAATTAAAAGATGATTGGGCGACAACGCTACAATCTATATTTTTCAATGATAGCGGGAATCCTGATGCTGTTTCTGTTTCCAGAATTGAGAAAAAGTATAGTCAAGTAATAAAAGACCTGCAACTTGAGAAGGAATCCGACTATGACATCTGTCAAGGTCACGATGTCCTTCACTGGCTAAGTATTATGATGGTCAAAAACGATTATGCCGAATCCAAGGTTATGCGACGGATGATTGACGCTTACAGTTATGAGGATTTCAGAAGAACAGAACTTCACGAATCAATCAAAGCGTGGTCAAACAGCGAGGAAGTCTATATTCTTAGGAACTACGAGTAACTGCGATAACGCCGCTATGCAGGCATTAATGCCGTTTCACGGAGGCAACCACACTTAATCAACCACAAATAACATAAAACGACGTATGAGGATACTACAATTGGGGAAGTTTTACCCGGTGCTGGGGGGAGTGGAGAAGGTGATGTTTGACATCACTTCGGGGCTCTCGGAGGCGGGGGTGGAGTGCGATATGATGTGCGCAACCAGCGACGGAAGAGGGTCTGAGGTCATTGAGCTTAATCCGCGCGGAAGGGTTGTCTGCTGCAGGACTTGGATTAAGAAGGCGCGGACCACAATCGCACCATCAATGATCACGGAGCTGCGGCGGATGGCGGACGGGTACGACATCATTCATATTCATCATCCGGATCCTATGGCGGCGATGGCACTGATGCTGTCGGGGTTCAAGGGGAAGGTGGTGCTGCATTGGCACAGCGACATCCTGTCGCAGAAGACGCTGCTGAAATTCTACCTGCCGATTCAGAATTGGCTCATCAAAAGAGCGGACGCGATCGTCGGAACCTCACCTGTTTACATTGCGGAATCCCCTTACCTTCAAAAGGTTCAAGGCAAGACCCGCTGCATACCGATCGGAATCGTGCCGAACCGGAGCGACAGCGACAAAGTGCAAAGCATCAGAAATGAATATGCCGGGAGGAAGATCATCTTTTCACTCGGACGGCTTGTTGAATATAAAGGTTACCGTTATCTCATCGAGGCGGCCAAGTACCTTGATGACAGCCACGTCATACTTATCGGCGGAGGCGGTCCGCTGAAGGATGAACTTCAAAGTCAGATTGACGGACTTGGAGTCGGAAACCGAGTCAAGCTGATCGGGAAAGTGTCCGACGAGGACCTGCCATCCTACTACGGGGCCTGCGACCTGTTCTGCCTCAGCAGCATAATGAAGACGGAGGCTTTCGGGATAGTCCAGATCGAGGCTATGTCTGAGGGTCGTCCTCTTATCGCTACGAAGATTCCGGCCTCGGGTGTCGCCTGGGTCAATGAGGATGGCGTTTCTGGGATCAATGTCGAGCCGTGTGACAGCAAGGCCATAGCCGAGGCGATAATGACGATAACCAAAGATCCTGAGACCTGGGACAAGTTCAGTAATGGTTCACGGCAAAGATTCGCCGAGAAATTCACCAAAGAGAAGATGCTCGACAACTGCCTTAAACTTTATGCGGAACTGTTGGACATTCAGGCGTAAAAAGCGACAGTCAAGAGCATTGACTGCAACTATCACAGAAAATGCTGAAGAAAATGGCAATCGTTTGCGTGGATTTATATTCAGAATTGCTATCTTTGTAGTTCAGTGTTGATTTGTAGAGGACGGAACCAAGAACATTATATTAGATAGATTGAACAAACAAATACTTATGAGTGGAAATACTATGTCACCTGAAGAAGGGATCGTAACCACGATCCAGGCTGAAAGACCGGCCGAAAAAAGCAAGATGAACGCCTTTAACGAGAACCTTAAAAGAATCTTCGACTGTGCAGCCGGCATCGGTGGTATGATAGTCTTCTCACCGCTGATTCTTGTCATCTACATCGCAATCAAATGCGACAGCAAGGGACCTGCAATATTCAAGCAAGAGCGAATCGGTCGTGGCGGCAAGCCGTTCACACTGTACAAGTTCAGATCAATGAGGATCACTTCGGAGTCAGACGGAAAACCTGCGCTTTGCCATCAGGGCGACGTGAGGCTCACAAAAGTCGGCAAGTTCATCAGGGAGCATCATCTGGATGAGCTGCCACAGCTTTGGAACGTCATCAAGGGAGATATGAGCTTCGTCGGGCCAAGGCCAGAGAGGCAGTACTACATCGACAAGATTATGGAGGCGAACCCTGATTATGCGAAACTCTACGAGCTGCGCCCGGGGCTGTTCTCCTACGCGACCCTCCACAACGGCTACACCGACACTCTGGAGAAGATGCTCAAGAGACTCGACTACGACCTTGAGTACCTTGAGACCCGTTCAATGGCGATGGACACCAAGATCATCTTCCAGACGGTCTGGTCAATCCTTAGCGGAAAGAAATTTTAAATTTATGAATATGAAGCTGAACCCTTCGTTACAGATGCGCCGATTGGGGAGCAAATGGGTGATTGTCAGGGCGGTGGACGGTGATGTCAACCTGACGGATGTGATCAGTCTGAACGAGACTGCGGCGGGGCTGTGGGAGCGGTTCAAGGACGTGGAATTCACTGAGGAGGAGATGGTGGAATGGCTGTGCGGGGAATACGAGGTTGACTCCCAGGTGGCGAGGGAGGATATTCATAACCTTTTGAAGAGATGGGAGGAGTACGGGATGCTTTCCTGATACTGCTCCGGGCCGGGCTGTGGGGGCGTGATCCGATGGAGGAAGGGTTCCGGCGGCTGGGCGATGAGGAATGGGAGCAGGTGTTCAAGATGTCCGGGAGGCAGACTGTCTCCGGGATTGTTTTTGATGGAATATGCCGGCTTCCGGATGAGTTTCAGCCTTCGCAGGGTGCCTTCGCGAAATGGGTGGTGGCGGCGGACAGGATCGAGCGGAGCAATGAGAGGATGAACGCCGTACTCAAGGATCTGACGGGAATATTCGTCAGCAGAGGACTTCGGCCTGTGCTTCAGAAAGGACAGGGAGTGGCGGTGCTCTACCCTACTCCGCTGCATCGGGAGTGCGGGGACATTGACTTTTACTTTCCGGAGGGGTTGTCGCTTCGACAGGCTCAGCGACCGATGGAGATAACCCCGCGACCGATTGAAACTGTTCGGCGACAGGACGGAAAGGTTAGGCGACCGGTTGCTGAGCCTGTCGAAGCACCGGACAACGACCGGTTGCTGAGCTTATCGAAGCACCGGTCAATGAATGACAAGGCGGTGGAGCTGGTGAAGAGCCACGGGATAAAGGTGGAGACGATGCCGGACGGAAGCCAGAGTTATGAATGGAAAGGCATTGAGATCGAGCAGCATCCCACGATTGTGGACCTCTGCTCCCCTGCCGCAAGGAAATGGATTCCGGAACTTGACGAGGAGCCGGGATTCGTTACATCGGACTTGGCGGACGGGCTGCTGGTGCCGTCGCCGGAGCTCAACGCACTGCTGCTGAACTCGCATATTCTTAAACACACGTTGGGGAAAGGGATCGGGCTGCGGCAGATGTGCGACCTGGCGATGGAGTACCATCGAATATGTGCGGACGGCCGTAAGGCGGAATGTGGCGGGAGGATATTCAGTATTTACAAGAGGGCCGGGATTCTGAAATGGAGCCGGCTGCTGCATTCGTTTTTGGTGGGAGTTATTGGGCTGCCGGAAGAGGAACTGCCATATTCAGAGAAGGTTGTGTCTTACTGGCCGCTTTTTCGGATTGTGGAGGACGGGGGAAATTTCGGGCAGCATAGAGGCAAGGGGGCAGTAGGTTCCGGGCACTTCGACAGGCTCAGTGACCGGAATGGTTCGGCGGCTTCGACTGGTTCAAGTGAACGGAATGGTTCGGCGGCTTCGACTGGTTCGAGGGACAGAAGTGCGAGCAGAAGGAAGATTGAGACGGCTGGGATGTTCCTTAGGAGGGCGGGATTCTCGATTAGGTTCGCGCCTAAGGAGGCGTTTTGGACGTTTTGGGAATTGGTCAAGGGGCAGTTCAAGAAGTAGAGCCTCACAGAATTGAAGTACTTGAAATAAAGACCAACAGAAAATAATAGGACAATAAAGGATGATCGGAGAGCGGACATATTCATACAAAGTGGCGGGACTGACGTTTACGGTGGTCGCGAAGGATTGTTATGATGTGGAGGAGTTGCTGCCGTCGTTCGCGGGGTTTCGGGTTGGTTCGGGGGATTCGGTCACTTCGACAGGCTCAGTGACCGAAGAGGACGGCTCAGTGACCGGGGATGACGGCCCGGTGACCGGAGATGATGGTTCAGTGAGCGAGACGTTATTCCGCTTCACTCTTCAGGCTGAGGCAATTGAGGTGCCGGAGGATGCCAAGGTGGCTGAGGTGGATGACAATGATATGGGGCACACCCGGTTGAGCAGATCCGCTGATGGAAGCTACTGTCTCGAACTTTGGTACGACCACTATGAGGATACGCAAGCCAATGGCGGCGAGAGCGGAAACAGCGCTTGGGCTAATATGGCGACAAACTGTACCAAGACGAACAACTCTCAAACTAATAAGGCTCCTGCAAAGGGAGGAGGACTCCCCCGCCCCGGCATATTCATAGCGAATGCTGATTTTACGAATATCACCGCGTCCATCGCACCGGACGCTCCCGACAGCGGCCTTATCCTGACTTCGATGCTCCGGATCGCGTTCGCGCAGGCGGTTCTGATGCGGGACGGAATCTCGATCCACGCCTCTGCGGTCGCTGTGGACGGGAAGGCCTGGCTTTTCCTCGGAAAGAGCGGCACCGGCAAAAGCACGCACGCAAGGCTGTGGCTTCGGAATATTCCGGGATCGCGGCTGCTCAACGATGACAATCCGGCGGTGCGCCTCGTTGACGGGAAGGCCATCGCGTTCGGAACCCCGTGGAGCGGCAAGACACCTTGCTACCGCAACGAGTCCTACCCTGTCGGCGGGATCGTGCGGCTTGTTCAGAGTGACGCTGACATATTCACAAGAAAAGATGAGGTGGCGGCTTTGGTCACGCTTCTTCCGAGCTGTTCGGTCGTGCATAGTGACGCGGCTTTGCAGTCACGGCTTTGCGACACATTGGCAAGACTGATCGAACTGGTTCCTGTCGGAGAGCTTAAATGCCTGCCTGACAACGAATCAGCCATTATATGCTATAATAATTTAAAATCACTTATAAAATGAAAAACAGATTGTCGAATTTGTTTATGGTTATGCTCTTGTTCGCGGCCGTGGGATGCGGATCTGCGAAGAAGTACGTCTATCTCAACGATATGGCACCCGGACAGGAGTACCCTTTTGACGCGGCGCACGAGGCTGTGATCCAGGCCAACGACAGGCTCAGCATCACGGTCAGCTGCAAGCAGCCAGAGCTCGCTATCCCGTTCAACATCCAGAGCGGATCGTTCAGGGTGTCTTCGGACGGCACAGCGTCATCGTCTTCAGTTCCCAACGAGAAAGGCTACAAGGTTGACGCAAAGGGCAACATCGAGTTCCCTATCCTCGGGACCCTTCATCTTGAAGGACTTACGCTCAGCCAGGCCTCGGAAAGAATCAAGAGCCAGATCATAGAGGGCAACTATATCAAAGCGCCTATCGTGAATATGGAGTTCCTGAACTTCAAGTACACGGTGTGGGGAGCTGTCTCCCAGAACGGCACGTTCACGGTTGAGAACGGCCGTGTGACCCTGCTGGAGGCAATCGCCAACGCCGGAGACCTCACGGCCAAGGCAAGGCTTGACAGGGTGGCCGTCATCCGTGAGGTGGACGGCAACAAGCAGATCTACTTCCACGACATCCGAAACAGCAATATTCTCCAGTCGCCTTGCTTCTTCCTGCAGCAGAACGACATTATCTATGTGCAGCCTAAGTACGGCAAGAAGGACAACGAGGACAGAGGCATCCAGATCGGAACGCTCCTGATGTCCACCGTCACCTCGATAAGCTCCGTCATCTGGGCTACATCGGCGCTCACCTCCAAATCAAAATAACCAGACTCGATAATCATCACCAAGTAATATGCAGACAAACAATACCACCGGAAGGAACGATCAGGATGTCAACATCATAGACATCCTCCTCTACCTTCTTTCAAAATGGAAATGGTTCGTCATTTCCATCCTCGTCTTCGGCGGGCTGGCCTGGTTCCAGTACGCAAGGACCCCGAAGACATATTTCCGCTCGGCGACGGTCATCATCAAGGATCCGTCCAACAAGATCTCATCCGCCGGACTCGACCGCTACGACAACTACATCAACAAGGTCAACGTGGCGAACGAAATCCTTCAGTTCCGCTCCAAGAAACTGATGCGCGAGGTTGTCAGCCGAGTCAACGCCGACATCGACTACAAAGTCAAGGAAGGACTCCAGATGACGGAGCTCTACAAGAAGTCCCCTGTCTCGGTGCGCTTCCTTGAGACCACACCTGAGATGTACCTGAATATGGTCGTGACCCCTCTGGACAGCAACAAGGTGATGGTCTCCAACTTCGGTTCAGACAAGAGCGACAAGAAGTGGACGGTCCAGATGAAGGACACCGTCAACATCGAAGGCACCAAACTCGTCATCGCCCCTACCAACTACAACACAGCGTCCTGGAAGGGCGAGCATATTCACATCACAAAGAATCCGATGTCGTCGGTTGTGGGCTACTTCATCTCCAGCCTCGGCATCAGGCAGGAGGAGGACGAGGCCTCAATCCTCACCCTCTCGCTCAAGGACGGTTCAGCCGCAAGAGCGGAGGATGTTCTGAATATGTTGATTTCGGTCTATAACGAGGAGGCCATCAACGACAAGAACCAGGTCGCCATCAACACGGCCGAGTTCATCAACGAGCGACTCATCATCATCGAAGGCGAGCTGGGCGGCGTGGAGTCCAACCTCGAATCCTTCAAGCGTGAGAACAGGATCGTGGACCTCGGGACGACCGCCGGAATGTATGTCGGTGAGTCTCAGAAGTATAACACAGACGTGATGGAGTTGGAGACCCAGCTTCGTCTGGCCAATTACATCAAGGACTACCTCACGGATCCGACAAGGGAGATCGACTTGATCCCGGCCAACACCGGCATCAGCGATATGAACATCGAGAGTCAGATCGCCCAGTACAACACCGTGAAGCTCCGCCGCGACAAACTCATCGAGGACAGCAGCGAGAAGAATCCGGTGGTCGAGGAGTTGAACACCTCCTTGCGCGCGATGAAGCAGTCCATCATCAGGGCCGTGGACAATATGATTGTCAGCATCAACGTCCGCCGCAACGACGCTCAGTCCCGTGAGTCCCAGGCGCAGTCGAGGGTGTCATCCATCCCGACCAAAGAGCGTCAGATGCTTTCCATCGAGCGTCAGCAGAAGATCAAGGAGTCTCTGTACCTCTTCCTTCTGAACAAGCGTGAGGAGAACGCCCTCTCGCAGGCGATGGTGGACAACAACGCAAGGGTGATCGACGGAGCCTCAGGCCCTAACGGCCCGATCGCTCCGAACAGGAACAAGATCTTGCTGCTCGGACTTCTGCTCGGACTCGCCTTCCCTGGCGTGATATTCCTGATGATTATGTTCCTGGACACCAAGATCCGTACTAAGAAAGACATCCAGGGCAAGGTCACCGCACCGTTCCTCGGTGTCATTCCTGAGCAGGACAAGGACAAAGAAAGCCTTACCTCGGAAGCGTTCAAGATTGTCCGCACGAATATGTCGTTCCTCTCACGCAAGGACAAGAAGGTTCAGGTGATAATGTGCACCTCGTTCAGTTCCGGAGACGGAAAGACCTTCATTTCCGGCAACCTTGCGAAGAGCTTCATCTCTGCCAAGAAAAAGGTCGTGCTGGTTGACCTTGACATCCGTAAGGGAACTTTGACGGCCCACTTCGGCAAACATAGTCACCATCACGCACAAGGTGTGACCAACTATCTGGCGGACACTGACATACAGATCGACGACATCATCACGCACGAGACCGGAATCGAAGGCCTCGATCTGATTCCGTCAGGCTCAATCGCCCCGAACCCGGCCGAGCTCCTGATGGACGAAAGGCTCGATGAGATGTTCGCCGAGCTCAGGAACCGCTACGACATCATCATCACCGACTCTGTCCCTGTTGGACTGGTCGCTGACGCCACAATCGCCAACAGGGTCGCAGACCTGACACTGTTCGTGGTAAGGGCCGGCCGCCTT
The DNA here is from genome assembly GCA_963660255.1 of Bacteroidaceae bacterium. Taxonomy (GTDB): domain Bacteria; phylum Bacteroidota; class Bacteroidia; order Bacteroidales; family UBA932; genus Cryptobacteroides. The sequence continues at coordinate 8,317 of CAVKYA010000011.1, forward strand.
GACCGCCGCCAACTCCCTGACATCGAGGCGATGTACCAGGAGCGCAAGCTTACGAATATGTCCCTGCTCCTCAACGGCGCCGACTTCCATCACCACGGCTACGGCTATGGTTACGGGTACGGTTATGGCTATGGCTACGGCTACGGTTACGGCTATGGCTACGTGGACGGCAAGAAAAAGAAGCGCAAAAGATAGTCGATAATATTCATAGACGCGAAAGGCGGGATTCCAGAGGCACTCCACTATGGGTGTTTTTCCGGAATCCCGCTTTTTTGTTGGAAAAAGTTGTTAACTTTGTAGTAATGATGCAAATGAACAAGCATATGCTGTACCCGATTGGAATACAAAGTTTTGAGAACATCCGCAAGGGCGGATTCGTGTATATTGACAAGACCGCGCTGATCCATCAGCTCGCGACAACAGGGAAATATTACTTTCTGAGCCGCCCGCGCAGGTTCGGCAAGAGTCTGCTGCTGTCTACTATGGATGCATATTTCCGAGGGAAAAGGGAGCTGTTCGAGGGGTTGGCAATTGAAAAATTGGAGAAGGAATGGGCGGAGTACCCGGTGCTACACCTTGACTTTGGTGGGAAGTCCTATGACAGCGACGATGTCGTTGACAAGGTCCTTGACAATGCGCTGTACAAATGGGAAAGCGAATTTGGATGCGAGAACAGGTCCGACAATCCAGGAATACGTTTCGGTAACGTGCTTGAGGCCGCCTTCAACAAGACCGGCCGTCAGGCCGTCATCCTGATCGATGAATATGACAAACCGATCATCGACAACCTCAGCCGTCCGGAGCTACGGGAAAAGTTCAGGGAGACCCTTCAGGGATTCTATGGAGTGATGAAATCAAATGACGAGTTCATCCGCCTCGGGTTTCTCACCGGTGTCACCAAGATCGGGAAGATGAGCGTCTTCAGCGGGCTGAACAACCTTACGGACATCTCGATGGACAGGGAATATGCCGACATCTGCGGCATCTCCGAAAATGATCTGAAAGAATATTTCTCAGAGAGTGTCAAGGAACTGGCTGAAGCCAACGAACTATCTGTGGAAGATTGCTACCGGAAACTGGCAGAGATGTACGACGGCTACCATTTCCACCCCAAAGCCATCGGGGTCTACAACCCGTTCAGTCTGCTTAACACGTTCAAGAGACGCGAGTTCCTTGAGTACTGGTTCGAGACCGGCACGCCATCATTCCTCGTCGAGGTGATGAGGCGCACAGACTACGACATAACACAACTCTCCGATCAGGAAGCCGACACCACCCTGCTCACAGACATTGACTCCGCATTCCTCAATCCTGTCCCGCTGCTCTACCAGAGCGGCTACCTCACCATCAAGGGCTACGAACCCGACTTCCAGATCTACCACCTCGGATTCCCGAACCTTGAGGTCAGGCACGGTTTCCTGAACTACCTGATGCGCTACTATGCCCCGACCGAGGAGGTCACAGGCACGATGCTCATCGCAAGGATGACGAGAGACATCAGGGCCGGCAAGCCGGAGAGCTTTATGGAGCGGCTCGATGCGTTCTTCGCAAGAATAAACTACCAGATACAGGCCGACTGCGAGAAGGACTTCCAGTACGCGATGTACATCATCATCGAGCTGATGGGAGGGTACGTCGAGACAGAAAGGGCAACATCCAACGGACGCATCGACATCCTCATCAAAACCAAGGACTACATTTACGTCATCGAGATCAAGGCCGACTCCACTCCGGACGAGGCCCTCGAACAGATCGAGAAGAGAGGCTACGCCCGCCCCTTCGCCGACGACAAGCGCAAACTCTTCAAAATCGGCGTCAACTTCTCAACAGCCAACAGACGCATCGACGGCTGGAAGATCAAATAAAGGATCAGTCATTATTTAAATATTCAAGATTATTATCGCTGGAAAGTTTGGAATATCAAAGATTATTCGTAAATTTGCGGTGATAGAATCCGCCACGCTTCCCACTTGAACAGCGAACCAGGGCGGGTCTTTTGCTTTTTATGAGTACAGTAAGATTATACACCAAACTAGCCCTCTCTATTTCTGACCAAATAGAATTGTTGAAAAATAGAGGTTTAAGCATAGCGGATACCTCCAAAGCCGATAAGTTTCTTGGAGAAGTCAGTTATTTTCGTTTTGTCCAGTACCTTCGTCCTATGGAGGCCGACAAAACAACACATCAATTTAAACCCAACAGTCGATTTGAAGACGCTGTGGCTTTATACAATTTTGACATAGAGTTGAGAGACTTGATGTTTAAGGCAATTCAAAGATTAGAGATAGCCTTACGTACAAAGATAATACAAGAGTTTTCTTTGGTTTATGGGCCATTCTGGTTCTTCGTCACAAATCTTGCAGACGATGAGCACAAGTTTATTGAGAATATGAACTCGATAGACAGAGAACTTCAGCGTAGCAGAGAGGATTTTATTCAGGAACATAGGCGCAATTATGACAAGCCTCTATTCCCTCCTGCTTGGAAAACTCTTGAGTTGGCCTCTTTAGGTACACTCTCAAAGCTTTATTACAATTTTAGTGACAAGAAACTGAAAAAGCGTGTAGCTCGTCAATTCTACCTTCTTCAGCACGAAGTGTTGGAAAGCTGGATGCGCAGCATCACTGTTTTAAGGAACTGTTGTGCACATCACTCACGCCTTTGGAATCGCCACCTTGCCAATGCCCCGCTAATGAACGCTTCTTTACGTGGGGCTTGGATAAACATTGAAGGCATCGATGCTAACAAAGTTTACGCAATAGCCTGTTGCATTGCATATTGGCTCGATTCTATGGGATATGGAACTGATTTCAAGAATAACCTAAAGTCTTTGCTTTCCTCCTACCCACAAGTGGATCCGAAAGCAATGGGATTCCCAGACAATTGGGATTCAGAGCCTCTATGGATATGATGCTTGTGTTAGGCACAAGTGAGCGTGCCGGCCGACAAGTGCTCAGAAAAACACTTCAGAAGGGAGCGGGAAGCATAAGCAAATCGCGCACCTTGAGCCGGACATTCAGGCAGACAAACAATGAGATTAACACCATCGCCCTCGGTCAAGATCCCGCAGAATGCGAATAAACGTTTTAAATACTGAATATCAAAAAATTTCGCAAATTTTTCTTGCATATTTTTTGTTAAAGGAGTACTTTTGTAAAAATGTTCTCCAGCGATGGAGAGAATTTGTAGTGAACGTGTTGAAAACAAATGAATGGGTAAGGAAACAAACAGATTTACAAACAATATGAAAAAACATCTAATCGTAACGGCAATGATGGCGCTGGCGGCAATTCCGGCGCTCGCGCAGCCGACAGTGAAGACCGACACGACGGTCACTGTGGAGTACAACTCGGACAAATACAGGGTTGAGACCGCTCCGTTCAAGGCCAACTGGTTCATCGGAGTGGACGGCGGAGCCCAGATCTACTTCGGAGAGCACGACAAGCAGTGCAAGTTCGGAGACAGGCTCGCTCCGGCACTCAACGTCTATGTGGGCAAGTGGTTCACACCTACCGTGGGAGCCAGACTCGGCTACAGCGGAATCAGCCAGAAGGGAGCGACACAGAATCACGACATACACGGGACAGGAGATCAGGTGCCCGGCAAGGGCGGCTGGGGCTTCTGGCTCGAACAGCAGAAGTTCAGCTTCGTGAATATCCACGCCGACGTGATGTTCAACCTCGCCAACGCGTTCTGCGGCTACCAGCCGGAAGGACACATCTGGAACCCGACACCATTCATCGGACTGGGATGGGCGCACGTATATTCAGAGGAGCCTAAGACAAACGAGATCAGCGCCAACGTCGGCCTCATCAACGCGTTCAGGCTCTGCGACGCGCTTGACCTCAACGTCAACGTCCACGCTATGATGGTCAACGAGGCGTTCGACGGAGAGACCGGACACCGCTGGGGCGAGGGCAACCTCTCCGCCACTCTCGGCCTCACCTACAAGTTCAAGCCGCGCGGATGGGAGAGGAGCAAGCTCGTCAAGGTCGTCGAGACCTCCGACATCTCCTCCTACCAGCTCGCCCTCGCGGAGCTCAAGGCCGAACGCGAGCGTCTTGAGAAGGAACTCTCAGAGCTCAAGTCAAAGCCGGAGATCGTCGAGACCACCAACACCATCGCCTCACCTTACTACGTGAGGTTCGAGCTCGGCAAGAGCGAACTCTCAAAGGAGGCGCGCGTCAACCTCGGACTCCTCGCCGAGATCCTCAAGACCACCGGAGCCAAGTTCACCGTCAGCGGCTACGCCGACGCCGCCACCGGCAACAAGAAGATCAACGAGAAACTCAGCCAGGACCGCGCGCAGGCCGTCTACGACTGCCTCACCAAGGAGTTCGGTGTCCCTGCCTCGCAGCTTGAGCTCGACAGCAAGGGAGGAGTTGACAATATGTTCTACGATGATCCGGCCCTCAGCCGCGCCGTCATCACAAGGGCGAAATAACAAATGAATATATAAACACACTATTCAAACACAAAACCTATTATTTTGCTAAAGGCCGCCTTTAGCAAAACATAAACGCAGAAGACTGATATGAAGAGAATTGTGAACAGAAGGAAGGACTACCTCACGCCGGAGACCAGGGCGGTGAGGGTCGCCGTTGAGAGTTCCGTGTGCGCCAGCAGCGTGAACATCAAGGCGAAAGATAACACGCCCAACGTCGAGGTAGACGAGTGGGATTCCATTGAAAACGGAGTAACCTTTAATTAATCTATAGAAACGATGAGACATACATACAAAGCACTTATAGCCGCACTTATGGCGGCGTTTGTCCTGGCCGGCTGCCAGAATGAGGATCCTATCAAGGAAGTGGTGGAAGGACTCCCTGTGAGACTTTCATTCAATGTCGAGGTTCCGAATATGGATGACATCGTCATCACAAGGGCGACCGACGAGCAGGAGACCAAAATCGAGAAGATGGCAATCCTCTTCTACAACGCCAAGCAGGAGAACTCAAAGCCTATAGTCGTGAAGGTTGACGATATGGTCGCACCAACTCAGGAAAATACAAGCACTAACTGGCTCTACACAATCAACCTTGACGAGGAGCAGCTTGACGGCGTGTACAGCGGCGAGTGGTATATGTACCCTATCGCCAACTACGACAAGTACACCGTTGTCGATCTGAACGACCTTGCTGGCAAGACGCTCAAAGAGTTCAAGGAATATACCATCACAGCCTCGGGACGTGACATAACCACCTCGGCCGTGACGATGTCCGGCTACTATGGCGCAAACAAGAGCACCCACACAATCACCCTTCAGCCTGGCGACAACACATTCGACGAGGTGTTCCACCTCAGGAGGATTGTCTCCAAGAATATATTCAAGATTGGTGGAAACAGGGACAATGGTGTGACCTTCACGGCGCAGAAGTACAGCATCTACAACTACTCCACCTCATCAACACTCCTCGAAAGAGATGAGTTGAATGAATATGCCGGTAACGAGACTTTCACGAATTTCGAAAATCTGCCGATCTCAACGGAGGTGGACGCGGAGGGAAAGCAAGTTTTCACTTTCTATATGCCGGAGAATGTTCAGGCCGCAACCAAGGAAGGCACTTGGGCTTACGCTGACCGTGAGAGAAGGAACGCTGATGACTACAACACCTTCACCTATGCTCCAACCAATGCGACCTACGTTGTGATCGAGGGAACATATTCAGGTCCGGGAGAGGGTACGAATCAAGCGACAGGAAACGTGAAGTACACCATCCACCTTGGTGATTTCGGGAACAGCACAACGGCGACAAGCAGTAAATTCGGCAACTTCTCTGTAATGAGGAACGCCAAGTACACATATACTATCACCGTCAACGGAGTCAACAACATCATAGCGGAAGCAAAGAAAGAAAGCGACAACCAGCCAGGTGCCGAAGGGCAGATCATAGGTCCCGATCCACACGTCACCGTGAACCTTGACGCGCATTACGAGAATGTGCTACTGTCATTCTCGGCCAGCAACATTGAAAAGTACAGTGTAAGCGCGACAATTCCGGCTGGAAACGGAGCGATGACCTCATTCCTTGACATTAATGGTGCCGACAAGGCGGCTCATACCGCTGATGTGGCTTGGGTTAAGTTTGGACAGCCGGCGTCAACTACAACATTCGCCAACTATCCTGGAGACGCTAACGTGGTTGATGTTTACACTCTTATTGAAGAATTAAAGAACGGCACATCAGATCACTGCATCATAGATAACAATCAAGTTTACGTGCAGGCGTTCGTGGATGAATATTTCTACGATGACAAGCCTTACAAGGATTTCGTCAACACAGATGACAGAACCTTGTCATTCACGATCGGTAATGCACAAATCAGTGAAGACGGTCACAGTTCGTACATCGAAGGTGATGGCTTCACACTCAACCAGAAGTCCATCAAGACATTCTACAGCGACAATGTCGGCAATCCGTTCGGAGTTGAGACAGTGGAGGAAACACCTGCGGCGACATTTAACAGCGATGTTTACGCTGGAAGTGCACTTCAGAATGGCTTGCAGAACACTTGGGAGATTGTAAGCACCGCTACAACCAATGAAACGGCAATAACCTCGTTGGCTTGGGATCAATTCGTGGCGATATCCACGAACGGTTTCACCGGATCCACCGCTCCAGCCGAATCTTCGATTATGACCACCGCTGGAACCAATCCGGTTTACGAGTGTCTTTCCAGGAACAGAGACCTCAACGGTAACGGCACCATTGATGAGGACGAGGTCAAATGGTATCTTCCGGCGTTCAGACAGTACATCTACACTTGGTGTGGAAAGAAAGCACTACCAACAGACATAACATTCGATCAGGAGATCTACGTTTCAAGTACAGATAAGGGCTATCGTGTTTGGTGGGCCCTTGAGGGGACGGCCATCTGCTCGTGGGATACCAGATATACGTCAACACTTCCAAAGATTCGCTGTGCTAGAAATCTTGGTACTTCTACCACCGGAGAAGTCTCTTCAATCACAGATTGGGATGCCGACAACAATATTGTGACGGTGAGCGGTCTTAAGGACGAGGCAGTGAGAACCAACACGCAGGTCGGAGAGTATCCTGAGCACGAGAACACCGACGCGTCATCCACTCTGCCTAAGGCGTTCAAGATTGCGGAGAATGACTTGAATATTCCGGCAAGCGATGACAATTACACGCCGAAAATCACGACAGTCACACTTGACAAAACGGGATTGGATGGAGCAGCAACCTCAACGACAAACCACGAGATCACTGCTACGATTAAAATCGATAATTATGATTCAGAGAGAAGTTACACGTACCAAATAGGAAACGGAACTGAGACAAAAGTGGACTGCTCCGAAACTGGTGAATTCAGTATTACTACGAATATAAGTCATACACAGACCGGGAATAATACATCTTCATCTGCAACCATAAAGGTGATGTCTGAAAATGGCAATTACTCATCGTTTAATGTTGTCGTCACATTAACGATAACTTGGAGGCCTTTTACAACATACTATACATACGCATATACAACGACGGTTCCAACGGAAACCACAGTAACAGGTACTGACAAGAACACCTTCAAGTACAATGAGTTGATGACCGGTGACTGGTGCGAGAAGTACTATTCCGAGGAGACCGACAAATCGGATCTTGGCCAGTGGAGAATTCCGAATGAGAAGGAACTCTATTTCATCCAGTTGTACTGCGGAAGTGAATTTACTGACAATCTTGCTGGATATACACCTACAGGTGGGACTGAAACTGGATCTCTCCGTTACGGTGCGAAGACCAAATACAAGCGTCCGGCCGGATCCAATGTGGACTATATGATCTACTACCTGCAAAAGGATGCTAATTCAGGCACTCCGATCATCACAACCGGTGATGGCCAGTATCAGGCTGACTTCACGCTCCGTTGCGTGCGTGACGCGGCTCCAAGCTCGAAGAGCTACGATTCCTCCTATGGTAACGGAGGAACAGGCTTCGGACTGTAACCGATGAGCCGACCTAAAACTTGACCTATGGCTGATTAGGTTAATGTTTTAAACTCACATAAGTGATGAAACGAATTCATTTGGCTTCGGCGCTTGCCGCCGTTGCCGCCGTTGCCGCCGTTCTCACGATGACCTCGTGTGAAAGCAGTCAAGAGGTTGGGTTCTCCGAATCCGAGACGATAACTCTCACAGGAGAACTCGGACAACCTCCGGTGACACGGACACAAATCGACATCGAACCGACCGAGGATGGTTCCCTTGGGATAATGTGGTCGGTCGGTGACAAGATAGGAGTGTTCGGCGGTACGACCAGCAACGCTGAATTTGAAGGAAATTTCAACACAGCTGTAACTTCAGGATTGTTCTCCGGTAAAATGAATGCCGGAGACAATCCTAAACTTGCTTATTACCCTTATGTGGACGGAGCCACTGACAGCAAGGCCATTCCGGTCACGGTTTCTTCCGTGCAGTACTACAATGACGAAAGATCGATAGCGGCGAACGATGTCAAGGCCAGTGACACCACTGTCGGAACAAGTGACGGAGGCTACAAGTTCATATTCAAGCCAATGGTTTCCATCCTAAGGTTTGAGGTTGCGTTCAACAGTCTGGAAGGAATTGACGCGGACGAGAAACTCAATGCGATCATTGTAAGGAATGCGGACAATCAAAGAGTTTTGACCGGAAACTTCACGATGGACCTTACGGATCTTTCCGCAGGGTTGACTCCGGTGGCTGAGGGGACATATTCATCAATTCGGGTGAATCTGACTGACGCGGACGGCAACGGGAAAAGCGTCGCGCACAAGGTTGTGGCGTATGCTTCCATCGCCCCGAACCTCAAGGCCGGTGATGTGGTGGAAATCCTGCTTCTGACAGACAAGCACACGGTCAGGTTCGATGTGACTGCGCTTCTGGACTTCAAAGCGGGACTATGCTACGATGTCCCTCTTGATTTGGGTAACCTGAAGCCAGAGAACAATCTACAGATTTTTGATCCTGTGGCTGAATCACCGGAACTGAGGTCGTTCAGTTTTAAGGTGGCCGACAATGCCGGAAAAATCCTGACCACGGAGGCGTATTACGAGGGCAACAGCACCGAGACAACGCTTCACACTGTAACAGAAAAGACACTTGAAATCGACCAGGCGACCGGGAACATCGAAGGCTTCATCCCGTACCTCTACGATTTTAAGCTGATCCCGACATTCACCACATCCAAAGGCGCTGTGGTGACAGTAAACGGTCAGACTCAGACCAGCGGCGAAAGCGAGGTGGACTTCTCATCCACAGAACCGGTGATCTACACAGTCTCCAACGGACTTGAGACAAAGGAATATAAAGTCTCGGTCACCAACACGGGGCTGCCGGTAGTGGTGCTGGACATCAATCAGGAGACGGTCAACAATGTCACAAGCAAGGACATCCTGTTGGGAACTGTCAAGATAACAGGGAAAGAGGGAGACTGGACAAAAGCGGACAAGATCTCCATTTACAAGAATGGTGAAAACCAGCTGACTGACATCTGTAGCATAAGAACACGTGGAAACTCTTCCAGAAATTGGCCGAAGAAACCGGTGAACATCAAGCTGAGCGATGATTTGCAGGTACTTGGGATGAAGGCCCACGACCGTTGGTGTCTTGTGGCGAGCCAGTTTGACAAGACAATGATGAGGAACGCCTTCACATACCGCTTGGCCAATGAGGTACTGGATCACTTCACGGATGCCGCCGGCAATGAGAACGAATTAGGGAAGGGGCTGATTTGGAATCCTCACGGAGAGACCGTCGAGGTAGTGATGAATGGAATCCACGTAGGGACGTATTTTCTCTGCGAACACGTCAAGATCAACAAAAACAGACTGAAATTAAAGAACAAGAAGGTTGACAAGGTTCTTGAAACAAATCAAAACGCGACCGTGAAGGATTGCGGTTTCCTGTTCGAGATGAGTTCGGACGAGGATAACATAATCAGAACGACTCGCCGTCAGGTTCCGATCGCGTTCAAGGACGCTGACAACATCACAGAATCCTTGACAACAGAAATTATGGCGTACATCAACGACTTTGATGAGAATCTGTACCAAGGGGCAAGATGTATCGACAATAATGACCCGACAACTGCAAGGGAATATTTTGACAAGGCCTACGAGAAGCTCGACATCAACTCAATGATCGACTGGTGGATCATAAACGAGCTTGCGATGAACGATGAGATGCAGTGGCCGAAAAGTGCTTTCGCCTACAAGGACGGTGACGGTAAATTCTTCGCAGGCCCTGTCTGGGATTTCGATTACCAGACCTATGTGAACATAGACAAGTACAACAGCAGTAGTATCATATCGCGAATGGAGAACTACTATCAGTGGGAACCGGTCCCATATAAGTTCACAAACTTAGGAGGTTATTCCGCTTTGATGTATCAAAGGACAACCTCAAAAAGTCTTTCCCCATACGGCTGGTACCCTTGGTTGTTTAAAGATCCATATTTCATTGAAAGGGTAAAGGTAAGATGGAACTCCCTCTATAACTCAGTGTTCCAGAACCAAAGCGCCATTATCGCACAGATGGGGAAAGAGCGTGAGAAAGCGGCGGACTCCAACTGGAAAATCTGGAACATTGAATATACTCACGCAGGGAACTGCGGTGATGAATATGATTTCACCTACCCTGAGGCGATCGAGAATTTCAAGAATATCTTCGAGAAACGCCGCGATGGGCTCAACACTGCAATAAACAATCTATAAGTATATGAAACGGATTCATTTCGCGCTTGCTCTGGCAGCGTTCGCCGCATTTTCGACAGTGTCGTGTGTGGACAACAATGAGATTCAAGATCCCCGGCTTGAAGAAATGACCCTTACGGGAGAGATCGGACAGGTACCCGTGACCAGAACCCAGATTGACATCGAACCGACCACAGATGGTTCTCTCGGAATCCTTTGGTCTGTCGGTGACGAGATCGGTGTGTTTGGAAACTCTACAATGAACGCCAAGTTTGAAGGCACATTCTCAACTCCGATGGCATCCGGAGTGTTCAAAGGAACTCTTGACAGCGGAGACAGTCCAAAGTACGCCTATTATCCTTACGTGGACGGTCAGACGGACAGCAAGGCAATCCCAGTCACGGTCGCATCCGTGCAGACGTACACCAGCGAGACTTCGATCGCTGCCAACGATGTGAAGGCCAGTGATATTCCAGTACAGAAAAAAGATGGAAGCTACGGCTTCATATTCACTCCGATGGTTTCTGTTTTGAAGGCATCGGTGACATTCGGAAGCAAGCTTGACGCGGTTGAGAGTTCGGAGAAACTCCAGGCCATCATATTCAGACAAAAGATTGAAGGCTCTGAGGCGGCACGTCCTTGGACAGGTGATTTCACGATGAATCTCAGTGACTTGAGCTCAGGGCTTGCCGCTGTTGACGGTAAGACGGCTTCCGAAATCACCGTGAAACTGACAGAGGATGAGAATGGTGGAATATCGGTCGGCCGCAAGGCTGTCGCCTATGCCACGATCGCTCCGAACATCAAAAAGGGCGATGTTATCGAGATTGAGCTCCAGACCAATGTGCATAAGGTCACATTCGAGGTGAAGGCTCTCGCTGATTTCAAGGCTGGCGCTTGCTATGATATTCCTTTGAACCTTGACAACCTCAAGGAGGAGAACAACTGCACGGTAGGCCGCGTTGACGCGAAGCCGCCGGTGTTTGAGAGCTTCAAGTTCGAGATAGCCAACAACGACGCAAGCCTTCTGAAGAAGACCGCCGTGCTGAACACAAGCACATCGAAGACGGATGTCAAAACTGCGGAGGATTTCACCTGCGACATCGACAAGACTCTCAACACCGTCAAGTGTTGCATTCCTTATCTTTACAATTTCACGCTCGTACCGACATTCACGGTAGCGGAAGGAGTTAAAGTGTACTGCAACGGTGAGGTACAGGAAAGCGGAGTCTCAAGCCAGGACTTCACCTCTCCTGTGGAATATACCCTCGTTGACGGTACGGAGAAGAGCACGTTCACGGTTTCTGTGACCAACACTGGATTACCGGTCGTGGTCATCAATGTAAATTCTCCGGGAACGATCAGCTATCTTGACTTCACGATTCCAGCTAAGGATGCTGACTGGAGCGAAGCCGACGACATTGCGGTTTACAAGAATGGTGTGGCTGACCTTGAGACGGCTGGATGCAGCATCAGGCTCAGGGGTAACACTTCATCTGCCTACGACAAGAGACCTATGGCTATCAAGCTGAACAAGAAAAAAGCTATCCTTGGAATGCCTAAGCACAAGAGATGGGTTCTGTTGTCACCTTGGACGGATATGTCTCTTATCCGCAACTATTTGGCTTTCAACATCGCCAAGACTATCCAGAATCATTTTATCAATGGGCCGACCGATGGCAGCACTTTGGGAAAGGGTTTGGTTTGGAACCCGTCCGGAGAGAATGTCGAACTCGTTATCAATGGCATCCACGTGGGAAATTATCTTCTTTGCGAACAGATAAAGATTGATGAAAACAGGCTGAATTTGGACAAGCCGATATTCGAGGATGTTGTCGCGGGAGGAAACACCAACCCTTCGGTAGAGGATTGCAGTTACTTGCTTGAGTTTGACAACAACTATGACGAGAACTGGAAATTCAAGACTAACTTGAGGAGTTTGCCGTGCTTGTTCAAGGATGATTTGGAAGGGAAATACAATGGTGACACATACAAGGGTGATGATATATTCAACAGCCTTAAGTCCTACATCAACAGCATCGAGAGCAACCTTACTTATGGTAAATACACAGAGGCCTACAACAGTCTTGATGTCAATTCCGTAATTGACTACTGGTTTGTCTATGAGATTGCGATGAACGATGAGATCCAGCATCCAAAGAGTGTCTATATGTACAAGGACGGAGCCGGCAAACTCAGCGCAGGTCCAGTCTGGGACTTCGACAGCCAGAACTTCACGAATGTAGACACGGAAAAGAATCAATGGTACTATCATACTTGGAGTTCTCTTCTTATAGAACGTTCAAAATCAGGTGAAGGCTTACAATATATGTGGTGGCCACTGTTGATGAAAGACCAGAATTACATAAATAGAGTAAAGGCACGTTGGGCTGATGTTTATCCTGATTTGGTAGAGATTGCCAACAGGGTTGTGGAAGACAGGCGCAACGCCAACAGACTTTCTGATTACTATAACCGCAAGATATGGAAAGTAGGCAATTATCTGGACTGGCATTGGCAGTGCGGCGATGAGGATATGGAGTTCGACGCCGTGATGGACAATCTCAAATACTGCTACAACAAGCGCCTTGAGAACCTCAACAACACGATGACTAATCTCACAAAGTGGAATTAGGTTAGCGTTATGCCAATTGAGTCAAAAACGTCAGCGGTGATCCGGTCCGGGTCACCGCTGATGTTTTTTGTGGAAAAACAATAATATTCATTATCTTTGATAGTTGAACTTTAGAGACTTGTGATTATGGAGGCGAAAAAGATAAGGTATCCGATCGGGGTGCAGACGTTCAGGGACATTGTCGAGGGAGATTATCTCTACATCGACAAGACGGGATTTATAAATGACTTGGCAGAGGATTACAAGTACGTGTTCCTGAGCCGTCCGAGGCGGTTCGGGAAGTCGTTGCTGTCCTCCACGATCCATAGTTATTTCGAGGGGGAAAAGGAATTGTTCGAGGGGCTGGAGGCCGGGAGGCTCAAGACGGAGTGGACACGGCATCCGGTGTTCCACTTTGATATGTCAACGGCGAAGCATCTGGACAAGGAGCAACTGACCAGCGAAATAAGCCTGAAACTCTCCAAATATGAGGCGGTTTATGGGACTGACGAGCACGAGGTCGGAATCAACCAACGGCTGGAAGGGCTCATCCACAGGGCGGTCGAGCAGACCGGCGAGAGGGCCGTAATAATCATAGATGAATATGATGCCCCGCTGCTGGACGTGATGAACGACAGTGAGCGGCTCACTCCGATGCGCCAGATAATGAGGAACTTCTACAGCCCGATCAAGAGTCTGGACCCGTATTTGAGGTTCGTGTTCATCACGGGGATCAACAAGTTCGCCCAGTTGAGCATATTCAGTGAATTGAACAACCTGCAGAACATCTCGATGATGCCGAAATATTCGGCGATCTGCGGCATTTCGCAGTCGGAGCTTGAAAGGGATATGTCCGAGTCCGTGAGTATTCTTGCAGAGAAGCAGGGAATCTCTTATGAGGAGGCGTTGGGGCAGCTTAAGTACAACTACGACGGCTACCATTTCTGCCACGAGTCGGAGGACATCTACAATCCGTTTAGTTTGATCAAATGCCTTGACGCGCAGGACTTTGGGTCGTATTGGTTCGAGACGGGTACTCCGACATTTCTTGTGGAATGGTTGATGAGGTCGCATATTGACGAGACTTCTCTTGATCGTATGGCCTCAATTCCAGCGGCGGCATTTGACATCTCGCCGGAGATCAGCACAAGTCCGCTTCCAGTCTTGTACCAGACTGGTTATTTGACGATAAAGGACTATAACCCAAGAACTAAGCTTTACACGCTCGGCTATCCGAACGAGGAAGTGCGCATCGGTTTCTCCCAATGCTTGTTGGCCGGCTACAATAGGGACTCGTCAATCGGATCGATTTTCGTGGCCCAGTTTTTCACAGCTATGGACGATGGTGACATCAATGAGGCGTTGATGCTTCTCCAGTCTTTTATGGCCGGCATCCCTTACGATTTGGAGAACAAGACCGAAAAGCATTATCAAACGATAATATACTTGGTTTTCACCTTGTTGGGCTATTATATCAAAGCCGAGGTGAAGTCCGCCGTCGGCCGTGCTGATGCGGTCTGCTGGACCAAGGACAGCATCTATGTCTTCGAGTTCAAGGTGGACG